>JAJDEE010000433.1 GCA_029259975.1 Planctomycetota bacterium | reverse complement strand
CGCGACGTCGAGAGCATGATCCGTGAGTTGGTCGAAAACGCCATCGGCATTGTGCGCGAGCGCGAGATGGCCAACATCGAAGAGGAAGCCAACAAACGCGTCAATGAGCGGTTGGTCGATCTGCTCGCCCCGGCCCCCACTTCGTTCGACGTCGGCGTCGACAGCAGCGACTCGCCAGAGCGTTACGAACGAACCCGTGAAAAGATGCGGGCGATGCTCGTCGGCGGCGAACTCGAAAACCGCAATGTCGAGATCAACATCGAACAAAAAGTCCAGGCCATGATGATCCCCGGCATGGGTGGCCCTGGCATGGAAGGCGGCATGGATTTTGATATGCAGGGCATGCTCGAAAAAATCCTGCCCAAGAATGTCAGCACACGCGAGATGACGATCGCTGACGCTCGTAAAGTTCTGTTCGACCAAGAGTGCGAAGCCCTCATCAATCAAGAAAAAGTAAACACATTGGCCGTTGAGTTGGCCGAAAACACGGGCATCATCTTCATCGACGAACTCGACAAAGTCGTCGCGAGCGAGGGCGGCCGCGGCGCCGACGTCTCGCGACAAGGCGTGCAGCGCGACTTGCTGCCGATCGTCGAAGGCACGACCGTACAAACCCGTTACGGCTACGTCCGCACCGACCATGTGTTGTTCGTTGCAGCTGGTGCCTTCCACAAAGTGCAGCCCAGCGATCTGATGCCGGAACTACAGGGCCGTTTCCCAATCCGCGTCGAACTCGACGACCTCAGCAAAGACGACTTTGTCCGCATCCTCGCCGAGCCACGCAACGCACTGACCAAGCAGTACACAGCCCTGATGGCGACCGAAGGCGTTAAAATAAAATTCACAGACGACGCAATCGACACCCTTGCCACCTACGCCCACCAAGTCAACCAAACCACTCAAAACATCGGTGCCCGCCGCCTACACACGATCATGGAACGTCTGCTCGAAGAGCTTAGCTTCGAAGCCCCCGACATGAAAATGGGCAAAGTCGACATCAACGCCGCCTACGTTCGCGAACGACTAGAAGCAGTCGCACAGGACGAAGACTTGAGTAAGTTTATCCTTTAATCCTTGTGATAACTGCCCGCAAACACGCGAAGCAACGCGAAAATATTTTCGCGCATTTTCGCGTCTTTCGCGGGCAACTCTTTTTCAATAATCACTACGTATGACTGCCCGCACCGAATACGAAAATCGCCTTCAGGCTCGTCTACAATCTCACGACCAGCTTCGTCGGCAGGACGATCATGCCGTGAGCTTTCGCACGGCGGTTGCGTGTGCCGGAATCCTCCTTGCTTGGGTTGTGTTTGGCGGCTGGGGAATTCCTTGGCAATTCTTGCTGATCCCTGCTGGTCTGTTCCTCGCCGCAGTCATTTTCCACGAAGCAATCAAACGTAAGCAACGGTCCACGAACCTTGCCATCGAATACTACCAGCGCTGCCTACAACGCCTCGACGGCAAGTGGTCGGGTGCAGGACCCGACGGCGCCGAGTTCCTCGATCCGCTGCATCCTTACGCCGGCGATCTCGACATTTTTGGCACTGGCTCGCTCTTTCAACTGCTCAATTCGCCGGTCACTCCGCCAGGTGCGAAGACGCTAGCGATGTGGCTTGCGCCTCCGCCGGACCAAGGCCCGCCGCCCTCTGAATCAGTCATTCAACGCCAAACTGCTGTCCGCACACTGCGCGATCAGCTTGATCTGCGCGAACGGCTTGCCGTCATCGGTCCCACGAGGCAATCGCAACAAGACGCCCGCCAACTTCAAAGTTGGCTTAGCAACCCTGGCGGCTTGACTGCTGCTTGGGTGCGTGTGGTTGGAGCCATTCTTGGGATGCTCGGCACAGTGGCGTTGGTTTACTGGTTCACGAACGGCTCTCCGTCGGCGTTGATCGTTGTCGTTTTTGTTCAGCTTGGTTACGTCTATCGTCTGCGTGAACCACTCGCCGCGATCAAGCAGCACAGCGAACACGCCGTCCTCGAACTTCGCCGCAGCGAGCAAGTCATCGCAGCACTCGAAACGGTCAAGGGCAACGATCCCGAGATCAATCGCTTGCGAAACGAGCTGGTTGAAAATGGCACCAAAGCCTCGAATACAATCCACCAACTCGAACGGACTGTCAGCCAATTTGAAAATATGCGTCGCAACATCTTCATCGCTCCACTCGCATTTATCTCGATGACCGGCATGCATTATGCCTCGGCGATCGATCGCTGGCGGAACACGCATGGCCGGCATGTTGATCGTTGGTTCCAAGTCGTGGGCGAGCTGGAAACGCTGCTAGCTTTTTCGCAATTGCATTTCGAGAATCCTGAGTATTGTTTTCCTGCGCTAACTGACGATGCGGGGCGATTCGTCGCGTCGGGTCTTTCGCATCCACTTCTTCCTCGCGACGCCGCCGTCGCTAACGATGTTTCGCTTTCCGAAAAATGCCGGTTGCTGCTCGTTTCTGGCTCGAATATGTCGGGTAAAAGCACGTTGCTGCGCTCGGTCGGGATAAATACTGTGCTGGCTTGGGCGGGGGCGCCGGTGTGTGCCCGCGAGCTGAAACTCGCGCGCTTGCAAGTGGCGGCGGCAATGCGGATGCAGGACTCGCTGCAAACAGGCACCTCACATTTTTTCGCCGAACTCAAACGCATCCAGCTGGTCGTTGAGCTTGCCCAACGAACTGACGCCCAACAATCGAACGTAAAAGCACCGACTGTCCTTTTCCTGCTCGACGAAATTCTCCACGGCACCAACTCGCACGACCGACTTGTCGGCGCCCGTGGCGTGATCGAAAGCCTGCTGAAAACCGGCGCCCTCGGACTCGTCACCACACACGACCTTGCCCTTAGCGACATCGTCGACAAGCTCGACACTCCCTCGCAAAACGTCCACTTCCGCGACGAATGGGTCGACGGCCAGATGACGTTTGATTACAAAATGCGCGAAGGCGTTGTGCCTAAGAGCAATGCACTGTCGCTGATGCGATTGTTGGGGCTGGATGTTTAAGGCCAGCTTCACACCATCACTTCAAGATACTCCACCACGCTGGCCGGTTCGGGGATTGCGAGGCCGTCTTCTCGAAGGCCTTGCAGGTGTAAATCAATCGACTCTCGTAACAGTGCTTCTGTTTGGGCAACGGTATCGCCCGTGGCGACGCAACCGGGCAAGTCGGGCACGTAGCCTGCATAATTCGAGGCCGCCTTTTCGATAACGATTGCGTAGCGTTTCATGTTGCTGCTCCAGTGAAAAGCCTACTTCAGGCCTGCTTGTTTCAAAATGCTGCTGAGCGTGCCTGCGGGCAGATCGTGGCTAGGTTTTCCGGCGACGGTTACACGCCCAGGTTTTTCGTGATGTTTCAGTTGTCGGTGACTGCCTCGCATAGTGGCAATGAACCAACCCTCATCGTACAATAATTTGAGAACTTCACGAACCTTCATCAGTATACCACATCACAACAACAGGAGTGTGTTCAATCACTTCCCATCCAGCAAGTCCACGCTTGCAAACGATTTTCCTTCGAGCATTTCTAAACTCGCACCGCCGCCGGTCGAAACGTGGCTCACTTGGTCGGCGAAGCCGAGTTGGTCGATTGCCGCCGCCGAATCGCCGCCGCCGATGATGCTGGTGCTGGTGCCGCTGCCGTCGGCAATCGCTTGAGCGACCGCTTTGGTGCCGGCGTCGAAGGGTTCGATCTCGAACACGCCCATCGGGCCATTCCAAACGATGGTCTTGGCGTTGAGTGCGATGTCGGCGTAGAGCTTTGCTGTCTCGGGGCCGATGTCGAGACCTTCGAACCCGTCGGGAATCTCGCCTGCCTTGACGACCTGCTTGTTGCAGTCGGCGCTAAAGGCGTCGCCGCAATGGGTATCGACAGGCAGCACGAGTTTGTCGCCACCTTTTTCAATCAGCTGTTTGGCCAAGTCGACCTTGTCTGGCTCGACGAGCGAGCCGCCGACCTTGCCGCGCTGGGCCAACGAAAAAGTGTACGCCATTGCTCCGCCAATGAGCACTTGATCGCAAACCCCTAGCAGGTTGTCGATGACATTGATCTTATCACTCACTTTGGCACCACCCAAAATCGCGACGAATGGCCGGTCGGGGTTGGCCAACGTGTCGGACAGATATTTAATTTCTTTCTCGACCAAAAAGCCAACGACCGCCGGCTTGCCCGCTGCTTTCATCGCCTTGGGGACGGCATACATCGAGGCTTGTTCGCGGTGGCAGGTGCCAAATGCATTGTTGCAATAAACATCGCCAAAGCTGGCGAGCTTGGCAATGTAGTCGGGGTCGTCGCCCTTTTTCTCGCCGGCGTTGAAACGGACGTTTTCGAGCACGAGAACTTGGCCAGCTTCGAGAGCTGCCACCTTGGCTGAAGCCTCGTCGCCGGTGGTATCAGCGGCCAACTGCACCGGTGCATCGATCAGCTTCGTTAGAGCGTCTGCCGCTGGCTTCAAGGTGAATTTCGGATCAGGCTCGCCCTTGGGACGTCCAAGGTGGCTCATCAAGATGACACTGCCGCCACGATCGAGTACATCTTGAATTGTCGGCACCGCCATCCGCACCCGTCGGTCGTCGGTCACGGTGCCGGCGTCGTCGAGCGGCACGTTAAAATCGACCCGCATCAGCACTTTTTTTCCAGCAACATCCGTTTCAGCAATCGTTTTCTTGGCCATCTTTTTATTGAACTCCGTAAGCATTCAAGTATGCGTTGACTGTAAGCGAGCATCCCAATTTAATCGATTCCTATCACACCGGCCAGGGTCACCTTTTTGTCGGGAAAATCGTGACCAATAAAAGTCTCACGCAACGGCGCGAAGACGCAAAGGTGTTTTACAGTAATTTCTTTGCTTCTTCGCGCCTTTGCGTGAGACTTCTTGTTAAATCTACTGTCTCTCCAACCGCATGAGCAGCACTTCCATTTCCGAGCTACTCGCCATCACGACAAACTCGCGTTGCGTCTCGCCCAACACTTCGATCTCCACACGCAAATAATCGAGCGGCAAACAATCGACCACCCGATCGGCCCATTCGACAAACGTCAGGCCTGCGCCGTCAAAATACTCCTCCGGTCCCAACTCCAAAAACTCGTCCTCGTCGCGCAGCCGATACGTATCGAAATGGTAGACCGGCATCCGGCCGCCGAGATACTCGTTCACCAGCACAAACGTCGGGCTAGTGACCGCCTCACGCGGCACGCCCAGCGCCGCAGCAACCCCTTGCACCAGCCGCGTTTTGCCAGCACCAAGCGTCCCGACCAGCGCGACAACGGTCCCGGCAGGCAACACGTTGGCCAGCAATCGCCCCAGCCGATCGGTGGCCTCTTCGTCCGCGGCGACAAAACGATACTTTTTCATGCTTGGCCTTTCACGTTTGGCCTCCACGTCTTGCCTCCATGCTCAAAACCTTGTGGCTCTAGCGGCGTTGGCTTTCCGGTCGCGCCCTGTTGCCGCAGGCCGGGTTGCTCAGTAAGTTCACCGATTTTTGTGATCGGGATTCCGAGTGGTTGGTCGCGAACGATTCGCGCCGCTTCGTGATTGGAGACGGCGAGTACCAACTCGAAATCTTCGCCGTCGCCTAATGCGTGCTCAATTGCTGAACGGCCATCCTGTTTACTTAATTCTGATGCAGCCTCGCTAAGCGGCAGCGCCGCAAGTTCGAGGACCGCGCCTAGGCCGCTCGCCTTGGCCAAACGCCAAGTATCGAGTGCCAGACCGTCGGAAACATCTATGCCAGCGTGCAGTTTGTATTGCTCGTTGAGCAACAGTGCTTCGCGCACCCTCGGCTCAACCTGTAAATGCGGTCCCAAAATACTGCCGCCTAACCGGCCCGTTACGAGCAGCCAGTCACCCGCCTGCCCACCACTTCGGAGCAGCGGACCGTGGTCGGTCGTCTCGCCGATGGCGGTGATGCTGATTGCCAAAGGCCCGTCCCAACTGTTCGTATCCCCGCCTGCAATCGTCACACCAAATTGCTTTGCCAGCGGCAACATCCCGCGATAAATACCCTTTGCCAATTCCAAGGCACCGCAAGATTTCGTTCCCCGCTGCGGCAGCACCAACGACACAAACACCGCCACTGGTCGCGCCGCCATTGCCGCCAAGTCGCTTAAATTCACGCCAAGCGACTTGTGCCCGATCTGCTCAGGCTCGACTTCGTCCACCAAAAAATCGACCTTGTCGGTCAGCAAATCGGTCGTCACGACTTGTTTACCACCGCCAGCAAGAATCGCAGCATCGTCTCCCAATGCCACGTCTACTCCCGGACCTACAGGCAAATTTTCCCGTAGCCAAGCAATCAATTCACTTTCTAAACCCACCGCACTTTTGCTTTCGTGTAACTTTTCTGGAGAGTCGGCGAAGGTTTTGCGCTTTTGCGACCCTGCGAAAAAGTGTTTTTGGTCGCAAAACTCACGAGCCTCGCGACTCCCTCAATTGGTTTTGCCCTATTATAGCAGCTGCTAACGAACACAAGGCGCTGCCTACCCCCACAGGTTTTGCGAATTCCCAACGCCTTAGCGCCGCAAAACTCAACGGCCTATCGGCATCAAACACTACCCACAAAGCCTCGAGTCGCTAATTCGCGTGGCAGCAGAGGTCGCAAAAATCCACTGGTCCCGACGGAGGCCATCAGCCTCGGCGCAACTACGTGCCCTTCACAATTTACTCGATTTTGGACGAGAAATCTCAGGCGATTTTTGGCCATCAACAGATCCAAGCCTACGAATCAAAAATTCGCCCAAAACGCGCATTCGCCGCAAGTCGCCAACGATGCGGCCGCAATCGTTGGATGAACCCTCCAATTTTCACTGGCAAATACTTGCCAATTGCCTTCGCTAGCACTAGGTTACCACTAATAGAGAAACTCGTATTGACACTGAAATGGAGTTCACCGCTTGCTGGTTGTCACTCGAAAAATTGGCGAACGCATTTTTATCGGCGATAAGGTTGTCGTGACCGTGGTCAAGATCGGCAACGGCGGTGTGCGTATCGGCGTTGAAGCACCGCCCGAGATGGCGATTGTGCGCGAAGAACTGGCCGAACAGTTGCGCCAGGCTGAAGAGCTTGCCATCGACACGGCGAGGAGAGGGGCTGGGCACTGAAATTTGTGTCCTGGAAATTTGGATTTAGGGCGTGAATTGCGTGGCGATCAGGTGCAGCCTCGATATTCAATCCCCAGCCCTACTTCATAACGGCTTCTGTAGCCGACCATTTTTTAGTTTCTTTACCGTACGTGGCGTAAGCTTCTTCACGGTACGCGGCGTAATGGCCAACTCTTTCCGTACGTCAACGACTGCCGGACCGCGCACTGAATCTAGTGGTCCGTACTTCCGATCGCAGTTTCTGAGCCGCTCAAGCTTGACAGCGAGATCGTCTTCTCCAGGCGGTGCAGCTCCGGGGGAAGCTCCCCACACGACACGGGTGCCGCCTTGTGTGATTAGATCAAAAACAAAATAGCGATGGCCAGAACGAATTTCTGGACGGGCAGAAGGTAAAATATCAACGAGGTGCAACGACTCCCAGACCTGCGAAAGTTGCTCGGCCAATTCGGCTGCGCCCAGTACGCGTTGGTCGGCCCACGGTTGCCCTACCGGTGGGCGTTCGACGATGCCACCGATGCGTGGCAAGTAGCGTTTGCGTATATTTGGTACTTCTGAGGCTGGCAGATGCACGCCATGGTGATCGATTGGCACGAGTTGAACCACGTTTTGGTTGACAAGTTCGACCACGGCTACCGGACGTCGGTAAGTTAGCTCGACATGCACGCCCGCCGGATAGCTTTTGGTAATACGATCGACCGACTCGACCCACGGGTGCAGGACGAAAGCATCTTCGATCACCTGATTAAAAGCCTCGTCGAGTATCGACAGTCGCCCTACTATTCCGGCATTGCGTACCGCCTCGCCGCGCACGTCGCCGGTGATCCATTCGGGCAAAGCCGGAAGCGTAATCCTCTGTTCGGAAAGCAGATAGTTACTGCGTTGACTAATCTGTGGGGCATAGTGCCGCCAAACACCTTGCATGCCCCAGCCAAGTAAAGTCACCACGACCAAGGCGATGAATGCACGCACACGCTTTAAACCCAACCAAGCGGCCCGCTCCTGCTGAGTGTCTGCCGGCTTTTTCTTGGTGCGATTCTTTTGCTGAGTCTTAATGCGAACCATAGCGACACCTCCGTGTGTGGGCATTAGCCGTCGGTAGTTAGGCGTTACTAAGTATCGCTCGCAAAACAAATG
>JAJDEE010000432.1 GCA_029259975.1 Planctomycetota bacterium | reverse complement strand
CCCGAGACGTATTCCATCACGACCCAACGATCGTCGTGTTCATCAGCGCGGATGTCGTAGAGCGCGACCAAATTGTGATGTTTCAGGTTGAGACATTGCGTCACACCGCGCAGTTCGACGTCCAAGTTCCGACGAATCAACTTGAGGGCGACCTCTTTGCCGGCGTCGCTCACCGCAAAATAAACTTCGCCAAAACCACCACGCCCGACGCCCCGTTTGATCTGATACCCGTCCAACGGCCGCGATCCACTGGCATAAGTGAAGCGCAGCGGAGCCTTCGGCTGCGATTCAATCTCAGGATCGACAGGTGGAGGGTTCATCGGAACTTTGGTTTCGATTGTGAACAAGAGTGGATTAACCTACTTTCAATTCTAACTGCTGGAGAGCATGGCTGACAGTTGATGTCGACAGCCGCTGTTCAAAAAGTTGCTATTTAAACCTCCTCAAAACTCAGAGCAAAATTTTCGCCATCGATACGGGTGTTATCGGTTATGACGCCTCTCCCCCCTGCGGAGGACCCTGAGTGTAGCCCGTCATCGCCATTTGAAATCGCTACGTTGGCAGCAGTGCGAAACTGCAAATCCTCGCCCCGGCGGAATAACACGAGGTCGTCGGTCCAGCCGCGACAGGGAATGTGACTTTGAGGTTGCGAGCCGAGCACGCAGCTTTCGGACATCAACACGATGCCGTCGACGGCGGGTTCGGTTTTGTGGTGGGATTCGAGTGTGAGGACTGCGGTGCTACTGAGTGCGTGCGGTTTTCGAAATCGCAAACGGACCGACTCGCCAAGCTCGATGAGCGCATCGTTTTTCAATACTGTCGGGCCGCTCAGTTCTACACCATCGACGCGGACGCGGTGGACGGGCTTGATGACATACGACTCGCGTTCGCGACAAATCGAAGCATGGCGACGCGAAAGATCGGCTAGGATCGGAATATCGGCGCCCTCCGAGCCAGCGGGCTGGCCGAGCACGATTTCGTCGCCCAGGCAGACCAAGTAGCCGCCCACGCCGTCAATCCACGCGACGACTCGCTTGCCGGTGTTTCGCTGTTTCGATTTATCGTGCATCGCCCAGGTATCCACTTTTGCCGAGGAAGTCCAAGCATGGGTGCTCCGCAAATTCCGTACGAGCCGCTTGCGTTTCTCATGCGGAGAAACTTGCGTAGCTGTCATGCCGACGACAGACCATGCACGGCGGCGGGCCTGGCGCGCCGCCGCATGTGCTGGAGCCAATTCTAGCACAGCTTCGGCAGTCGTGAGGACCGCTGTCCAAGCTTCTTGCGTCAGTGACTCATGCAGCTGCGCCATCAGACTACGCAGCTCGGCGGCATGCTGTCGGAGTTGCGATTGTCGAGCGTCAAGCATTTCGGCCAACTCGTCTTTCGGATTCGGCAACAGCCGCGTAGCTCGTTCCAACATTTCGGCAGCACTGGTGGATTCGCCTTGTGCCGACAATTCTTTGGCGCGCGTGATCAAATGGACAATCAGCTTCCACGTCCGGCGCTGCTCGCCACCGAGATGACGCTGCTGAAGTCGTGTTATTTGTTCTGCGGCCAACTTGGTCTCTCCCTGGATTAGCAAACGTTGAACTCGGTCGAACACGCGCTCGGCCTGTGCCTGTCTCAGCTCGGTGACGCGTTGTTCGCATCCTCCCAGACGGTCTGCCTGCTCAAGGTCTGTCCAGCTGGCGATGCTATCGCCTTGCAGTAGATGCCGCTCCGCGCGGCTGACCAGATGTTCAGCGACCTCACTTATAAGTCGCTTCGCAGGCAGGAAATCACGTACAGATTCCTGCTGCAAAATCTGGCCCGCCTCGTCGGGACGCCCAGCCTTAAGGGCCTGGCGAGCTTCGCGAATTTTTAGACGCCAAGTGGGGAACATAGCTGAAGGCGAAAGGTAGAAGTCGGAAGTCGGAAGGATGAAAGCTGGCGGTGTCCGTGGAGCGAACTCCGCCAGCTTACAAGGGCTGACAAATTACTCGATTATTCGACGAGGCTTACGACAGCGATTACTGATTCGCTCGACTCGCTGCCGCCGAAGTATTCGGCGACTTGCTCAGTAATGTCGTCGGGGGCGGGGCCGTCGAGCGGGATTTCGTCGTGGAACGTCGTATCGGCGTTGGCCAGCTTGGCTGCCACATCGAGCTTCGCACGAATGTCGGCCATCAGGCCTTTGGCCCGCGCTAACTGACTATCGTCGAGTTGCAGGTCGCTGGAGGCCCGCGCGACTTCGACGAGCTTGAGCTTCGCTTCGAGGTTTTCGACTTCGACGAGCAGTTGTCGTTGCGAACTCATCATCGCGGCCAGTTTTTCGCGAGCCGCATCCAGATTGCGCTGACGGGCGTCTCGCATGTCGCGTAGACTGCCAATCGTCGCGTCGGAGGTCTTGAATCGTGTGAACCGACGCGACAGGTCCTGCTTAACTTCGCCAGCGGTGTAGCGATGGCCTGCGTACTTGAACACCGACTTGCCAGTACCCAGGTCGGACTGCAATCGCATGATCTCTGATTTTGCTTTGACCGACTTTTCTTCGGCGGCTTCGATCCGTTGATCAAGCTGCTCGACTTCGACTTCTTCTTTGGCGATCACGTGCATCGAGCGACGGACCTCAGGTTCGAGATCGCGGACCATTTTGCGAGCACGATCGATTTGGAACTCCATCGGCACGCTGTCTTCGACCGTTTGAGCAACCCGCTCGCACGACGTGGTGACATAGCTCATCACATTACTACCCAGCAGCAATCCCGCTACCACGCCAACCGCTAACACACTCATCACAAATTTTTTGATCATGGCTCTCGCCCTCCGACACAAAGGTTGACCCGCGGAAATATCGGGCCTCGAAAAAACTGCTGGACCACTTCGTCCGTTTGTTGGCACCCTGCAAGCCACGCTGGCTAAGGCTACCTGTAGAGGATTTCGCAGGCCGAGGGGGTATCTTGGGATCTCCAGAAGAAAAAAAGGAAAAAAACGCAGAAATCACGTAAGTCACGACCAAGAGAGAATTGCCGTACTTTGAGAGGCTAGGCAAACTGCAAAGTCCATTCCGACTGCTCTACCAGCCACAAAAAACAAAAATAAACCACGACGACACGACGAACACAACGAGTTTTTGCGTCGTGCCCTTCGTGTCGTCGTGGTTCAATTAACTTTTTATAGCTGGCAGAGCAGTCAGAAAGGACTTTAGAAGTTCGCCTGCGTATTCGCAATGAGGTGAGCGCGTAAAAAAACCTTCGCCCAGAAAAACGTGGGCGAAGGCATAAAGTTGCACACCGGCCACCGTGATCGCTAGTAAACGATCGTCAAGGAAGCCTGTCGAAGAGCATTTCCTGGCCTAGGAGTCGGCGAGAGGCTCTTTTTTCTCAGTGAGTACTGGCAGCGTAGGGGCCATCTCGGCGTTAAGTTCAGTGAAGGCGGACCATTCTTCAGGTACGTTGTCTTCGTGGAAAATTGCTTCGACGGGGCATTCGGGAACACAGGCTTCGCAGTCGATACATTCGTCGGGATGAATGTAGAGAATTTGCTCGCCTTCATAAAAACATTCGACGGGGCACACAACGACGCAATCGGTGTACTTGCAAGCAAAGCAAGGTTCGCAAACAACGTGAGTCATCTCTAAAAATCTCCTTTTTTCACGGCAACAACGTGTGTTTAACTCAGCTAGCGAGCAAAGGTCAGACCCGTACAGCAGCCCCCAGTCACATCGTAGGGGTACTCCTCGCAAAAGGGAATGATAACTCTATCGGCAGACCGATGGCAAGTGATGACTTGGAAAGGAGTTTTGCCCATTAGGCAGCCTTGGTTTGGAGCTGGTTTTACTTTCAGAAACCGATTTTCTCAAGCTACCGAGATATGGCGTTTTTAACGGATTATAATGCCTAGAATCAGCCGATTCCGGCGTTTTACTTGCCTGGCCGCAAGCAGCTATCTACAATGGACCCTAACAGGACAAAAGGAGACCGCCTGGCCTTGTGGTGTCCCTTATTTCGTTGATTTGGACTGCGTGGGGAAGAGCCTTGCCTAGAGTTTGTGCCGTAAATGGGCTAAAGTTGGCATTATTTCGGGTAAATGCTCAATCGCCTAGGCAGATAATTGCTTGGGCCAAACTATGATGCCAGACTATGATAAAAGTATGCCGACTAATACTGCTGGCATTGCGGTTCGTTTTTGGTCTGTCGCCTGGGGCACCTAATTGATAGCCTTCCACCCTCCGCTTCTAGACCAAAACTCCTTTTGGATTTTTTAGGCTCGTTCACCGTGGCATTATCTGAAATAGACCGTAATCTGCTCGAACGCTGCTTGGCTAATCAGCCCAAGTCGTGGGAGGATTTCGTAGATCGTTTCATGGGTTTGGTCATGCACGTGATCA
>JAJDEE010000431.1 GCA_029259975.1 Planctomycetota bacterium | reverse complement strand
ACGCGAGTTCTCCTGCCGAGGCCGGGACGGGGCTAATCGCGGTCGGTGCCACTGTAACCACTTCCGGTGGTGCGGGAGCGACACTTGATCTAAGCTCGGGCATTCGTGTGGTTAATGGTGGTGAGACGTACGATTTCAAATTCGACCAAGACGAAACAGTCGAAGACTTACTCAACCGCCTGAACCGCTCGGAGGCCGGCCTGCTTGCCGAGATCAACGACGCGGGCACCGGGATCAACATCCGGTCGCGTCTGAGCGGCAACGATTTTCAGATTGGCGAAATCAATGGTGGCACTACGGCTACGCAGCTAGGGATTCGGACATTCACAGGCAATACGAAGCTCAGCGATTTCAACTTTGGCGTCGGTGTACCTACCAGCGACGCGACGAACCTGAATCTCACAAAAGCCGATCAAACGATTACCACCAGCGACGGGGCTTCTTTTGTCGTCGACCTCAGCGCAGTGACCGACGTCAACACATTGAGTGACACGATCAGTGCCATCAACAGTCACGTCGACAACACCGGGTTGGTAACGGCCCAACTGAACGCCGCTGGCGATGGCATTGATCTTGTCGATAACACCGTCGGCACGGGACGATTGACCGTCTCTGAATCTGGTGTGGCACTTACAGTCACAAACGGGATTGATTTTGCTATTCCATCGGTCGATTTCAATATCACTGCCAAGGATGGGACGTCGTTTGCGATTGATCTGAGCAGCGCACAGTCGGTTAGCGACGTATTGAACCTGATCAACGGCGCGGCAGGCAACGCGGGGCGAGTCACGGCTCAACTTGCGGCGAGTGGCAACGGCGTCGAACTGGTTGACAACACCGGCAGCGCCGTCGGCGATCTGAGTGTGATAAAAATTGGCACTAGTCAGGCAGCCGAGTTCTTGGGACTACTCGACAAGGGTCAAACAACCAAGTCCTCGCCCACGACTACGCTGACCGGCAAGGATCGTTTCGCTTTGGAGACCGACAGTGTTTTCACTTCGCTGATCCGGCTGCGCGACGCGCTGTCGGAGGCAGACAACCTACCCGCCGTCGAAAGGGCAGCCGCAAAGTTGGAGCAGGACATCGATCGCGTAACCTTTGCCCAGGCTGATGTGGGCACACGTTTCCGAAGCTTGGAGCTTTCTAAGTTCAACTTGCAAGACGAAGAAATCCAAATTCGTTCGGCCTTGTCCGAAGAGATCGACGTCGATCTGGTCGAGGCGATTTCTCAGATGACGGCGCGGCAAATATCGCTAGAGGCCTCTTTGCGGGCAACCGCGAATATCCTGCAGCTATCACTGCTGAATTTCATTTAGCCAATTTTACTGGCTTACCTATCCCTCCAGTGTCGATACCTAAACTAGCAGCTGGCTAAGGCTGCGCTGACAAGGACGTTTTAGGGCTAGGAAAGTCACATGGATGTACTAACGACGCGTTTTGGCACATTGTCGGTGGAACCGCAGGACGAGCTGATCTTCGATCAGGGCCTCATCGGGCTGGAGCACTGCCGACGTTGGGTCGTGTTGACCGACACCAAGAACCCGGCACTGGGTTGGCTACAAAGCCTCGACGAAGGGCACATCGCACTAGGTGTTGTCAGCCCGCGACGCTTCGTACCCGACTATCAGCTGCGAGCCAATCGCGCCGATTTGCAAACTTTGGAACTCACGACGACTCGCGATGCCGAGGTAGTGGTGATTGCCAGCCGTCAGGCCAATAGCCAACACACAGGTGGACTAACGCTGAACCTGCGGGCTCCGCTAGTCATCAATGCCGAGCGACGACGCGGTTGTCAGGTGATCGCCAAAGACGATCTGCCTGTGCAATTCCCATTATCGCTACCTTCGATACCACTGAAACGTACCGCATAGATTATTGCCTACTACAGCCAATGGCGCGGTGAAGGCGATACCCAAAGTAAATGACGAATGACGATTTCAAGAATGGCGAAAGAACGTTGATGTTTTCGTTTCAATTTCGTGATTCAGTTACATGAAATAACGGTGGCGAAGATCGCCCTGCGAGGAGAAATAAGATGTTGGTTTTGTCGAGACAACGCGACGAGAGCATAATCATTGGTGATAATGTCGTGATCACCGTGGTCGACGTGCGCGGCGACAAGGTCAAGCTTGGCATCGACGCTCCGAAAGAAATTTCGGTCCACCGCCGTGAGGTCTACGAAGCGATTCAGCGCGAAAACCGCCAGGCGGCTCTCTTGAAGCCCGACGATGCGAAGCTGCTTGGTCCCAACCAAGGTTCTGCTGAGCAGAAATAACAAAAAACCCCTGCTGGCGAATTGCGCTCAGTCGGTGTAGCTTATTGGACTCCCATTCGCTACATCGCCGCCCAGGAACGCAATTCGGATGTCTGACCCTTATTTCCAGCAGTTATTTGCCGAGCGGATTGGCGGAGCCCAGTATGGCAAGGGCACCGCGATCTATAAATTTGAAAAGATCAAACGCGCCAAGCGCCAAGCGTTGGCCGACCATCCTGAGCGGCAATTGCTCGATTTTGGCATCGGCGAAAACGATGAAATGGCCGACGAGTGCGTCCGTCAGGTGATGGCCGAGGAAATCAACAAGCCAGAAAACCGTGGCTATGCCGATAACGGCGTTGTCGATTTCAAAGCAGCCGTCGCGCGGTTCATGCAACGAGAATATGGCGTTGCGCTCGACCCCACGACCGAGGTGAATCACTGCATCGGTTCAAAAACGGCACTCTCGATGCTGCCAGCCGCGTTGATCAATCCGGGTGATATCACGCTGATGACGGTGCCCGGCTACCCAGTGGCGGGGACGCATACTGCTTACTACGGAGGCGTGGTCTACAAGCTTCCGTTGCTGTCCGAGAACAACTTTCTGCCCGATTTGAAGAGCATTCCCGCCGACGTGCTCGACAAGGCCAAGCTCCTCGTGCTTTGCTATCCCAACAGCCCAACCGGCGCGACCGCTACGCAAGAGTTTTACGAAGAAGTCGTGCAGTTTGCTAAAGGCAACAATCTAGTCGTCGTGCAAGACGCCGCCCACGCGCTGCTTTCGTTCGATCGCAAGCCAAATAGTTTTTTGAGTGTCCCAGGCGCGAAGGACGTAGGCGTCGAAATTCATTCGATGTCCAAGGGATTTGATATGATTGGTTGGCGAATGGGCTGGGTCTGTGGGCACGAGCGATTGGTGAGCGCATTTGCCGACGTAAAAGACAATTGCGACTCGGGCCAATTTATCGCCATCCAAAAGGCGGCCGCAGCAGCGCTCGACGACGAATCGATCCCTCGGCGAATCCATGCCAAGTATAAACGAAGGCTCGAAAAGCTCGTTGCGATGCTGCAACGCTGTGGTTTTCAATGTGAAGTGCCCGGCGGCACGTACTTTTTGTACACACCTGCGCCGAAAGGCTTGGAAGGTGGCCCCAACTTTGATAGTGGAGAGGCCGCGAGCCAGTATCTCATCAAAGAGCAATCGATCTGCACAGTTCCCTGGGACGATGCCGGCCCATTCCTGCGTTTCTCGGTCACCTACGTAGCCGCCGACGAAGCCGCCGAAGACGCGCTAATGACAGAGACCGAATCGCGGCTGAAAAATATCAAGCCGATTTTTTGAGCTAGGGGTAGCAAGCTTACCTCGCCTGGAGGTTTTGCGCTAGCGACCCAAACACGTTTTTGTTCGCAAAAGTCGCCTCAATTTCTATGGGGGTAAAAACGGTAAGTCGCTTACTGGCAACACGTTGCAAAAAGTCAAGGGCTGCGCGACTGCCGGAGTTTTGCGAATTTGCGTAGGTAAAACAGCGCAAAACTC
>JAJDEE010000044.1 GCA_029259975.1 Planctomycetota bacterium | reverse complement strand
CGAATTCCAAGGTGCGATCGCCCCGTCGCGTAGCGATTTGTCGGGGTCGGGCACCACGCGATCCATGTCGACGTCGATCACGTTGCCAAATCCTTCGCACGTCGGGCAAGCGCCCAGCGGATTGTTGTAGCTCAGTAGCTGCGGCTCGGGCGTCGGAAAATCGAGACCGCAAGCATTGCACCGAAACGATTGGCTAAACCGCTGTTGCCGCCAGGGTCGATTATCAATTTTCCCCCCTCTTTTTTTCAAGCCCCCGTTAGCGTCGGCAGCCATACCGTCTGTTTCGTCGACTTTCTCCGCACCCTCGCACTCCGACCAAACCACACAAGCTCCCCGCCCCGCTTCGAGCGCCGACTCCAACGAATCGCGCAGCCGCGCGAGTGACTCCGGCGAAACCGTCAAGCGATCGAGCACCACGTCGATTGCTTCTAGCTCGGACAATATCGCGACCGCAGAGGGTTCGAGATCGATCGTCTTGCCCTGCAAAATACAGCGGCGGTAGCCGAGCGAAATGAGATCGGCCAGCCACACCTCGTCGGTACGCTGCATTCCGCGCCGATACGGAAACCCGATCATCAGCCGTGCTCCCTCGGGTAGCTTGGCGATGCTTTCGGCTGCCGACTCGGCAGAATCTTGCGTAACGCGATTGCCACAGCCATAGCAAATCACCTCGCCAATGCGCGAAAACAACAGCTGCAGATGCTCGTTGATTTGCGTCGCACTGCCGACCGTCGCTCGGCTCGAGCGGCTGACATTTTTGCGTGTGACGGCGATCGAGGGCGGAATGCCTTCGATGCTCTCTGCCGCTGGCTTATCGAGCTGCTGCAAGAACTGTCGCGTGTAGGTCGAAAAGCTTTCGATGTAGCGGCGTTGGCCTTCGGCGTACAACGTGTCGAGCGCAAGACTCGTCTTGCCGCTACCACTCACGCCGCAGAACGCGATCAACCGCCGATGCGGCAGATCGAGATCGACATGGCGAAGATTATTCACCGCCACGCCCCGCAGGCGAATCGTCGAGTTGGTCAGGTTGCCTTCTATCAAGATACTCTGTGCCCCGTGTTGTCCATCAGCTAGTCGGCAAACAGGTTAGTCTACAGTGGGCAGTGGCCAGAAAAAAGTGGGCTGTCTTTACTGCCTGCTGCCCTCTGCCCACTGACGGCTCCTCTGCTACAATCAAGCGGATTCCTCAACTGCACACTTCCAGAAGGTCACTGCTTTGTCCGCCAAAAAATGGAAAAATCCGTTCTATACGCTGCTCATCCCGGCGGGGTTAGCCTTTTGCATCACTGGTTTCGCCTACGGAATGATGGCTTTCCAAGAGGTCAACGCGGGCCGTGCGGCAATCGAACAGACGGCAGGACATCCGCTCTTCCTATGGCTACAGTCGCACGGCACGACCGCGATACTTGTCGAGCTGGCAATTCTTGCCGTGTTGACCGTCGGCGCGATCGGGACCGATAGTTGGTGGACAGAAGAAAAAAAAGATTTGCCCGCAGATGTCGCGGATAAACGCAGATAAGAAGAGACCCGATAACATCCAAATTCATCCGCGTTTATCCGCGTAATCCGCGGGCACTATTGAAATGACGCACACAGACCCACAACAAGAAATCGACCAGCTCCGCGACGAAATACGCAAGCACGACCGGCGCTATTACGTCGACGCCGCGCCAACGATTACGGATCAGGAGTACGACGAACTGCTCGATCGCCTGAAGCAACTCGAAGCCGAGCATCCCGAGCTATTGACTACCGACAGCCCCACGCAGCGTGTAGGCGGCGAACCGCTCGAAGGTTTTCGGACGGTGCCTCACGCGCGTCCAATGCTCTCGATCGACAACACCTACGACGTTGAGAATCTGAGCAAGTGGGCACAACGTTGTTTTGAGGCTTTAGATCCTCGACTGACGGAAATCGAGGCAGAGCTTGCCGCCATCGACCAACGCGAAGCACCGATCAAAGGCAAACGCGATAAAGAGTCGCAATCACTACGCAAGCAAGGCAAAGAGCAACGCGAAACTCTGCGAGTGAAAGCCGATGAAATTCTCGTTGCGGCGGCAAAGTGTGGCTACACGATCGAAGGCGACTACTTAGCCGAACCCAAAATCGATGGCGTAGCGATCAACTTGCGTTACGAGAACGGCCTTTTGATGCTTGCCTCGACCCGTGGCGATGGCACCCACGGCGACGACGTCACGCAAAATATTCGCACGATTCACGCGATTCCGCTCCGACTCGCTGCGACCGCTGCGCTGCCGGCTCCCGAGGTGCTCGAAGTGCGCGGCGAGATATTTCTGCCCAACGCCGAGTTTCAGCGGATCAATCAAGCCTTCCTCGACGCAGGTAAAGAGCCTTTTGCCAACCCGCGCAACGCGACGGCGGGCACGCTCAAACAGCTCGATTCGATGGCGGTTGCCGAGCGGCGGTTGCAATTCCTTGCCCACGGGCAAGGCGAAGTTGTCGGCATGGAGTTTGACACGCACACTCGTTTTTTAGAGGCTTTGGCTGCCTGGGGCGTCCCCGCCAGCCCGCTTGCCAAGCTTTGCCGCTCGATTCATGAGGTTTGGAAGCTGATTGAGCAATTCGATGCGCAGCGCGACCAGCTTGCCTACGATGTCGATGGCGTTGTCGTCAAACTCGACCGCTTCGATCAGCGCGAACAGCTTGGCACTACCAGCCGTTTCCCGCGTTGGTGCATTGCCTACAAATATCCGGCCGAACAAGCCGTCACCAAGCTGCTGCAAGTCGATTGGCAGGTCGGCAAAACTGGCAAGCTGACGCCGCGGGCGACGATGGAGCCGGTTTTCGTCGCGGGGACGACCGTCCAGCACGCGACACTGCACAACTACGGCGAGATTCTCCGCAAAGACATCCGCATCGGCGACACGGTCATCATCGAAAAGGCGGGTGAAATCATCCCGCAAGTCGTACGCGTCGACCTCGACCAGCGCCCTGCAAACCTGCCGCCCCTCGAACCGCCAGAAAAATGCCCCGACTGCGCCGGCGAAGTCGAAGCCGAGCAAGACGACACCGGCAAAGAGACCGCCCGCTACTGCATGAACCCTGAGTGCCCCGCCCAGCTACGCGAACGGCTGATCCACTTCGCTGCGCGCGGGCAGATGGATATCGACGGGATGGGCGAAAAAATCGTCCTGCAGCTCGCCGACGCTGGGCTGCTGAATTCGTTCGGCGATATTTTTGAGCTACACAAAAAGCGAGAGCAGCTACTTGCCCTCGACCGAATGGGCGAGAAAAAAGCCGATAACCTACTCGCCGGCATCGAAGCCGCCAAAGCGCGCGGGCTTGATCGCGTGCTATGCGGCTTGGGCATTCGGCACATCGGCTCGACCGTCGCTCGCATTTTGGCGAAGCACTACGGCACGATCAAAACTCTGCAAGAGGCAACCCGCGAGGACATTCAATCGTTCCAAACGGACGGCCAAGAATCCGGCATCGGCCCCGAAATCGCCACCTCGATCCACCATTTCCTTCACAGCCCAGCCGGCAAGCACGTGATCGAAGAACTCCGCGCCGCCAACGTAACGCTGGCAGTTTCGCAGCCCATCGAACAAAACACCCCCCAAATCTTCGCCGGCAAAACGTTCGTCGTCACGGGCAAGCTCGAAAAGTGTACTCGCGATGAAATCCACGCCCTCGTCGAGCAGCACGGCGGCAAAACGAGCAGCAGCGTCTCGAAAAACACCGACTATCTTGTCGCTGGCCAGAAAGCGGGCAGCAAACTGGTCAAAGCCGAGCAGCTGGGCGTGAGGGTGCTGAGCGAATCGCAGTGGGAAGAGCTGTTGGATCGGCATGAAGTCGGGCAGGAAAAACGACCTTAAGATCGTTCGTAAAATAAGTGGCGGATTTTGATCTATAGCGGCAGGCGCAAGCCCTCGGTTTTGCTCCACGGGTGGGCTTGCGCCCTTCCGCTAAAAGCATCATTTGTTTTGCGAGCGACACTGTCTTGCCTCAGTCGGAAGTGGAATTTCCCTGGGTGTCCGTTAGTATAACGTGACCTCCAGGAGAAAACGATGAAAGACACTACGAAACGAGAGCGACGCCACATCACCGGACAGCAGAAAACGGCGATCGTGAAGGCT
>JAJDEE010000430.1 GCA_029259975.1 Planctomycetota bacterium | reverse complement strand
GTTGGGGACTTTGGAGTCGCGAGTTGTTTGGCGCGAGGCGCGAGTTAAATGGAAACATAGCAGTGCGGCACTCGCAGTGTGCAAAACGCCAAGAAACTCGCGCCTCGCGCCTCGAAACTCGCGCCTAAATCGTCATCGACGTAAATCCGCCATCAACGTAAATTGCTTCGCCTGTGATAAAACTTCCGGCCGTTTTCGACAAGAGCAACAGCGTCGCGCCGATCAGCTCGTCGGCGTCGCCAAAGCGGTCCATCGGAGTGTGTCGCATGATGTCGGCGATCCGCTCTTCGCTCAGTATCTTGCGATTCTGTTCGGCGGGGAAGAAGCCGGGGCAGAGGCAATTGACGCGGATCTTGTTGGGGGCGAACTCGCGAGCGACGTTCTGCGTCAGATTCAAAATGGCTGCTTTGCTGGCCGCGTAGGTAAACACCTTGGACAGCGGCAAGAAACTCGTCACGCTCCCGATGTTGAGAATCGCCCCGCCGCCTGCCTCTAACATTGCCTTGCCGAACACTTGGCACGAGTAATGCGTGCCGTTGAGATTCGAGCGGATGATCTTGTCGAACTCGTCCTCTTCGATCTCCAGATAAGGCGTCGCTGAGTTGACGCCAGCGCCGTTGATGACCGCATCGACCTTGCCATGCTCGGCCAGTACCTTATCGCAAAGTTCTTGAATCGACGCCTTGCTTGTGGTGTCGACAGCTGCAAACGAGGCTTTGCCGCCCTTCGCTTTGATCGAAGCCACACGAACCGCCCCGCGTTCTTCGCTACGTCCGGCGATCACCACATGCGCGCCGGCAGCAGCTAAGCCCTCGGCCATCTCGCCACACAAAACGCCAGTGCCACCAATCACAGCGGCAACCTGGCCGTCGAATCCGAAAAGTTTTTCTAGGTATGACATGCTCATTCTTTTTACATAATAAAAATATGATGGTGATGTCTGTGCGGATAAGAGCTTAGCCAATGCTAGTAGTGGTCCGAACGCTAGGCACTATGTCGCTTCCTCACGGTCTGAAACGCCTGCCACGAGGTTGACAAATTGTTGTTTTGGACGCAACACACACACATTGAAAAACGACCCTGCAACAGCCACCGAGACTCGGTGTTTCTTGTACTTTAGTTGGAGTGGGCTCGACGCGACCTCATTTCCGACGGTGACGATGGCGTCGCAGACAGACATGATATCGCCACCGACCTTATCCTCCCAAGTTGATCGGTCCGACTCAGATCCCTCGGTATTGCCTTCGTACGCGTCATCTGTCCGCAATTCCGTCTGGTTCAAGACCTTGACGAAGTGCAGAATGACTCGATCTTCAATTTGCAGAGCAGCCACCTGGATAGCGACCAGAGGTATACTCCCTGAGAAAAGGCTCATAACATTGAGAAAGCGGGTGGTAATGTCCTCCGCAACAATCACCGCCACATGTTCGTAGGCCGGATAGCGTCGGCGCTCGATATCCCAGTATTCGATGGTGCGGATGATATGGCTTGGGTCGGTTGCTCCAAGCATCAGCTCGACCTCATAGCGACGATTTAGCTGTTCGTCCTGCAATAAGAGATCGAGACGCCCGGCACTAGGCTGCACTTTCTCAACTGTGACGAGATCCACGTCTCCAAGTCCGAGTATCGACGGGTCGTCGACGATGCGATCTTGTCGCCATCGTTCGCAGAGGTTTGCGTGGTCCTTCAGCGAGAAAGCGTTAACGACCTCAAGTGACAAAGACATTGACTACGTATCTCCATCTACTAACTGTCCGGCATCGATTTCTACAACGGACGAAACTGCGTCAAAAGTACTCACGTACAGAACGTCGCCATTCAGTACATGAAATCGGTTGACATTGGGGTGCGTAAGGTCTTTTGGCTCTGGATTGAAAGAGATGTTCTCTGGGTGTTCAATGATGAGTCGATCACCATTTTCTATATTGATCTCGATTGGTTTATACGGTTGCCTGCGTAGCATCCGTTTGAGTTCATTGCGTATTGTTTCAGTTCGCATCACATTACCTCCAAGCCAATACCGAAATAGAAGAATACTTCAATCTATTCTACGTCGGCGTCTTCCGCGAAGCCAGCCAGTCGGTATGAAACATCTCGCCGCGGGGTTTGTCGGTGCGCTCGTAGGTGTGGGCGCCGAAGTAGTCGCGTTGGGCTTGCAGCAGGTTTGCTGGCACGGTCGCGCGGCGGTAACCGTCGTAGTAGGCCAGGGCCGTAGCGAATGCCGGCACGGGGATGCCCGACGTGGCGGCCGTAGCGACGACGTGTCGCCAGGCGTCTTGGGCGTTGTGTACAGCGTCTTTGAAGTACGGAGCCAGCAGCAGGTTTTCGAGCTGCGGGTCTTTGTCGAAGGCGTCTTTGATGCTGTCGAGGAAGACGGCACGGATGATGCAACCGCCACGCCACAGCATCGCACAGTCGCCGTAGTTCAGTGGCCAGTCATGCTCGGCTGCGGCGGCTTGCATTTGCACAAAGCCTTGGGCGTAGCTGACGATTTTTGAGGCGAACAATGCCTGACGGATCTGTTCGACAAACGCTTTTTTGTCGCCGCTGTACTTGGCGTCGGGGCCTTGCAGCGATTTGCTTGCTCGCTCGCGTTCGTCTTTGCGGGCCGATAGGCTGCGAGCGTAAACGGCCTCGGTCACTAGCGTACTCGGGGCACCCAAGTCGAGCGCCAACTGGCTCATCCACTTGCCTGTACCTTTCGCGCCAGCGCGGTCGAGCACCTTATCAACCAAATGGCTGCCGTCAGTGTCTTTGACCGAAAAAATGTCGCGTGTGATTTCGATGAGGTAACTGTCGAGTTCACCCTTGTTCCAGTCGGCGAAGACGTCGTAGATTTCGTCGTTCGAGAGGCCGAGCGCCTCTTTCATCAAAAAGTAGGCTTCGCAGATCAGCTGCATGTCGCCGTACTCGATGCCATTGTGCACCATTTTTACGTAGTGCCCAGCACCGCGCGGCCCAACCCATTCGCAGCACGGGATGTCGTTGTTCGGGCCGACCTTGGCCGCGATCGCCTGGAAGATTGGTTTGACGTGTTCCCACGAATCGGGGCTACCGCCGGGCATCATACTGGGGCCTTTGAGCGCGCCCTCTTCACCGCCCGAAACACCCGTGCCGCAAAACAGCAGACCTTTTTCTTCGAGGTACTTTGTGCGCCGTTCGGTGTCTTTATAAAATGTGTTGCCACCGTCGATGATGATGTCGCCCGGTTCGAGCAGCGGGATG
>JAJDEE010000429.1 GCA_029259975.1 Planctomycetota bacterium | reverse complement strand
TCCTTGAGGCGAGATAGAGGGACCCTGGTCGTTGACAATCGTCACTATCTATCGAACGACTTGGCTGCCAGTTGATTCTTGTCAAACTAACGAATGACAACTTTAAATGTTAAAGGAGGATGGCGGCTGATGGCCAGACACGATCTCTTCGACAGCACTCACCAACTGATCAAGGCGGAATGGCTTGTATAGAACGCTACGAAGTCCCGCTTGGCGAGCTTTGACGATCGAGTGGCCAGGGTCATAGCCAAAACCGGTCATCAGCACGAGTGGTACATTCGCCGAGATCTTATTGAGTTTGCACTGTAGCTCGAAGCCACTCATGTCTGGCAGTTTGATGTCGGCGATGATCACATCGTAAGCCGAGTCGACACCCAGGTTGCGAACCAACGAACAAGCACTATACGCGTCGTTGGCAGTCTCAACAATGCAATGGTAACGCTCGAGAAGCTCGTGAGCAGCCAAACGGACCGTTTCGTCAGCGTCCACAACCAGGATTCGTTTGCCTGCGAGTGCCGGTCGGGCTTCGGTTTCGTCGGGGTTAGGGCTGGCAACCGCTGGAGCCATGCTTTGGCCGACTTTTTGGATCACCCGTTTGATATCGCGTGCATTCTGCAGAATACCCTGCAAACGCTCGACCACATCAGGATCGTGGCCAATGTAACGTTCCATGACTTTGACCGCGTCGTTGAGAATTTCGTCGACGGGCATCGCCACGGCGCTATGTATGGCCTCGACACTTGCTGCAGCAGTACTCGCTTTTTCTGCGACAAGCAACTCAAGCGTGTTCAACGCAACTGCCACGTTGCGTGCAAAGATTTCCAGGAACTGCAAATCGCTTTCAGAAAACGCTTTTGCCTCGGAGCTTTCAACATTGAACGTGCCGATCACCTGCTCCTGCAGCATAAGCGGCACGGTCATTGAACTACGCGCCCCCTCAGAACCTTCGATATACAGCGGATCTTCGGCGGTATGCTCGCAGACGTAGCTTTTGCCCGTTGCTGCAACGTAGCCAGTAGCACCGATCCCTTCTTTGAAGGCATACAACTTTCGATCAGCAGCTGCTTGGATGATACTGACGCTCATAATCGGAATGAGTTCTTGGGTCTCCTGCTGCAACATCCGAATCTCCAGTACATCCAACTGGAGGACGTCTTCGGTACATTGCAAGATGTTCGACTTAAGCAATTCGATCCGCTCGTCAATCGAAAGATTGGTAATTTCGTCGGTAGTAAGGTCAGCCAGTTCTACGCCAGCTAGGTGGATTGCAGCGAGCTTTTGCTGTTGTAAAACTTCTTCGCTCACATCTCGCACAGTAACGACAAGCGTTTGAGGTACGTCTTGTCCAACTTCGAGGACTGGCGCGGCGTGAATGCGGAAGTAGCGATTGTCGGCACTGCGAATCGTCGACTCACTCCCTTCACGCGTCGACAAAGCAGTATGGAAAGGACAAAAATCGGGTCCAAGAATTTCTGGGCTGCCGAGCACACGGTAAAAATTTTCGCCAACCACATCTTCGCGACCACACCAAGCACACAGCCGGCCATTGCCCCAAAGAATGGTGTTTTCGCTGTCAAGCATCACGACCCCATCGGGCAGCTCTTGCAGCAAACGGTCGTTGCGAATTAGTTGGGCAACATTGGTGGCACCGTCAAAGTAATCGGCATCGCAATAGATAGCGACATAATCGTCGCGTGAAAGCTCTGCCATAACCCGCACCGGAGAACCCACTTCAACGACTTCGACGTCGTTACCCAGGTGTCCACGGAGATCAATCAGGCTGTCATGTGTCCCACCGAGACAAAGCACCTTCGGCCTCGACGACAAGCATTCGTCGTCAGTTGCGGCATCATTGGAGGACACGTTAGGCTTTGACACGGAGCTTTCTTCCAGGTGCCAATCGAAGTGGCGGTTATGCGACCTACTTGCAAATCTACGAGATCATGCACTTTCCAGACTACATTTTTCAGACTATCTGATAGTAGTATAAGTACCAATTGAAAAGGCAACAAGTAAAGGTACAGCTACTACTCAATTCGGACTTGCTACTTACGGATAGTTAGCTATCTCCTGAAAATAACGTGCTGATTCGCCTGAACGCTCGCCGCTGGCCCTCATTTCCAGCAAAACTTAGCCCTGCTAGCCCGAAAATGAGCTGCCCATCCCGACCTTCTATGGGTACAATACGAGATTCTCTACTGCTGCCCAAGCTTGCGATGCGAACGAAAGGCAGGTCCCACCACGCCGGACTATGTTATCGGTCCACTCAGCCCAATGCTTCCCCACTCGATGCCCGCCTCCTTTATCAAGCAAACCTACTCTCAATGAACGTCGCCAATACTCCTCTCTCGACTTCCCAGCTACGCAACGTAGCCATCATCGCCCACGTCGACCACGGCAAGACGACCCTCGTCGACCAGTTGCTCTACCAATCGGGCCAATTCCGTGACGCTGATCTAAACAAGTTGGCCGGCGGTCAGCACGGGCTGATTTTCGACTCGAACGATTTGGAACGCGAGCGTGGCATCACAATTTTCAGCAAGAACTGTGCTGTCCGTTACACTAGCGAAGCGGGAGAAGATTTCCGCATCAATCTGATCGATACGCCGGGCCATGCCGATTTTGGCGGCGAAGTCGAACGAGTCCTCGGCATGGCGAGCGGCACGATCTTGATGGTCGACGCTTTTGAGGGGCCAATGCCGCAGACACGGTTCGTGCTAGAAAAATCGCTTAAGCACGGCCTACGCCCGATCGTTGTCATCAACAAAGTTGATCGCCCTGACGCTCGTCCGTTAGAAGTCGTCGACGAAGTTTTTGACCTGCTCGTCGAACTCGACGCGCCAGACGAAGCGCTCGAGTTCCCGACCATCTTTGCCTCGGCCAAAGAAGGTTGGGCAACGTCCGACTTAAAGCAGCCGAGCGAGACGATGCTGCCCCTATTCGAAACGATCCTGAAGTACGTTCCCTCGCCCACGATCGGCCTCCAAGACAAACCCCTGCAGCTACAAATCACTACGCTCGACTACTCCGACTACGTCGGCCGGATTGCCATTGGTCGCGTTCGCGAAGGCGCCGTTCGCAAGCGTCAACGAGTCAAAGTTTTCGACCGTGAGGGCAACCCCTCGGAGCGCCAAATTAGCCAAGTCTTAGCGTTCGACGGTCTAGAACGCGTCGAAGTCGAGCAGATCGAGGCTGGCGATCTTTGTGCTTTGGTCGGTCTGGAGCCGATTGATATTGGCGACACGGTCGCCGACCTCGCTTGCACCAAGCCGTTGCCGCCAGTTTCGATCGACGAGCCGACGCTGCACATGACTTTTCGCGTCAACGATGGCCCGAATGCTGGTCGTGATGGCAAGTTTGTCACGAGCCGCCAGATTTCGGAGCGGCTGCAAAAGGAGCTGCGTTCGAACGTCGCCCTGCGGGTCGCCTCGGGCGAGACCCAAGAGCAGTTTCGCG
>JAJDEE010000428.1 GCA_029259975.1 Planctomycetota bacterium | reverse complement strand
GGCATCAGGTCGGGGGTGAACTGCACGCGCGTGAACGAGAGGTGCATTAACGATGCCAACTGCGAAATCAGCAGCGTCTTGGCCAAACCGGGCATCCCCTGCAACATGCAATGGCCCCGGCAAAGAATACCGATCATCAATTGCTCGGTCACCTCTTCCATGCCGACAATCACACCCGACAGCTCCGAGCACATTTGCTGATAGGTGTCATAAAGATTGTCGACCAACCGCGTAACCTCTTCGGTGCTAGATTCGGGTGTTAATACTTGCTGATGATTATCCGACATATTTTTTGCCTCGGTTGTTTTTTAGTGGACTGTCTTGCGAATCTCTGTTTCTGCTGCTTCTGAGATGCTAAAATCGCTTACCTTTGGTAAGCTTTTCGTTGGGTAGGACTATTTATTTGCCTCAAAGTCTTGAGCCTCCACACGACTGATTAAATTGTCGCCGTCGCGATCGAATTTTGCAAATTGTGCTGGACTGCCCTGAAACTCTCGTTTCGACAAGTCGCCATCATGGTTGCGATCCATACCTGCAAACCAAGCAGATACCTCCGCGTCTTGCTGATCGCCAGCGTCTCGTTGCTGCGCGGCCACGGCGCTGGCCAGATGCTCGTGCACCTTCGGACCATGAGTCACGGCCAAACGTATGGCAACTGGAATTTCATCAGGAGTGATTTGCCCATCGTGATTGAGATCGAGATCCGTTAAAATACCTTCAACTTCCCGTCGCTCGCGTAAGGTGAGCTGGCGATTATTGTCGTGATCGAGTAAACGAAACAAGGGATAACCGTCCAAAACTGCGCCGAAGGCCACTTGTGTTTGCTGCATGTCTCCGCTGGCATTCTCTGCATCGACATCACCCTGAGCCGCCGTAATTTCCATGCTCGTCTTCGCTGCCTCCACGGTGATTACCTCAGCTGTTGCCGAATGAAACCGCCAAGCACTATCCCCGTCGCCCTGAATCGTAAGCAGCGCTAATTTGGCTGCTACTGCTTCGTTGCCCGGCTCGAAAGAAACACGACACACGATGTCCGGGGCAATCGTCAAAAGCTCCATTAAATCGGCAGTTCCAAACGATTGATCACCACACGCAATACGTTCTATCAACGATTTCGTTGTCGCCCGCTCTTCTTGCTTCTGGTAGGCAATGCCCAAATTCTTTTTCAGAGATTTCCAATCCGTGTTCTCATCAATCACAACGACCAACGGATGCCCCTTGGTACGTTCATTCGGTGCATGCCCTTTACCTAGCCGCTCCAATTCGCTGAGATCAACGATGTCGTCTTGGTTGATATCCGCCAATTTGAAAGTCGCCATGACATGCTGAATTTCGCTGCTGCTCAGCCGACTGTCGCCATCTCGGTCGAGCGCGTGCCACAGAGGCGCTGCGTCGGACCGCCGCCAAGCTAAGGCCGGGCTTAATGTTAGTAACGCTGGCCCGCCAGTCCATTCCGCCAGCAGCCACCGTAGCTCCTCGCGACTGGCCTCGCGCTCTTCTATCGATTGATCGGCAGCCAGGTAGTTGATCAGCCGCTTGAACAAGGTACTCGTCTTGCGACCTTGAGCAGCGACCATCGGTATCTCTGGCTCGACTTGTTCATCCGGGTTTTCGCTAGTGTTTTCGACAACATCTTCGACAGCCTCTTCGGTAGATTTTTCTTCAGACTCTACAATAGCCACAACCTTGGCAGAAGTTTCTATGGTCAACTTGCCCGCTGCTACGACGTCTGTATCTGCAGCTCCCTCATGCTCGTTCGCCTCGGCAGCCTCAACTCCGGCTCGTATCAAAAACGTTGCATGAGCTTCTGCCAGCAGTTTGTCAATCCACTGCTCTCTAGCCGCGCGAAAAGATCGATTGTTAATTTCGATCGCCATGTCAACGAGGGTTGGCCTGTCTGGCCCAAGAATCAGTACACGTACCCATGAATCCTTTGGATTGACCTGAGCAGGAATTAACCACTCGCCATCCTGAGTTCGCACATAGAACGAGAGCGGATCTTCCTCTTCACGCTGATACATCGTTAGCACATTCGGTTCTGCGTAATCTATCTTTTTCGACGACGCCAGCGATTGCACGTCGACTTCCGCCACCGGCTCTTTTTCCAGGTAGGCTTGGCGGTCGACTTGTGCGCGAACCATCGAACAAGAAAGTGCCCACAGAATGCAAACGGGCACTGCGAGCATGGCGATTCGAGAGTGACGAGAATTGAACATGGATCGATTTAGAGAAAAATTCGGGATAACGGGATAAGCGGGAGGTTGGCGTTTTTGAGTGCTGCTAAATTCGACCTACGACAACAGCCGATCGATCGGACTATCGTCGACGATCGCGATCGGACGGCCGGTGTTCGACATGTTTTGCGTCTCTGGCGGTACGCCCAGCGCCGCACAAAGCGTGGCCAGCACTTCACCGACCGACGTTTTGTCTTCTTCGACATGCATTCCATTGGCGCTTGTGCGGCCATACGCTTGCCCGCCGGCAATCCCACCCCCGGCCAACACACACGACCACGCCTGTGGAAAGTGATCGCGACCAGCGCCGCCGTTGATCTTGGGAGTCCGGCCAAATTCGCCCATCCAGATAATCGTGGTCGACTCCAACAACCCTCGTTGCTCTAGCTCGGTCATCAAAGTTGCCCAGCCGGCATCAAGTTCGCCAGAAAGATTCTTGACCGTTTCAAAATTATTCGAGTGCGTGTCCCAACCAAAACTGCCTGTCGAGGCACTGTTGAGCGAGACCTCCACAAACGGTACTCCGCGTTCAACCAATCGGCGAGCCAGCAGGCAGCCTTGGCCAAACATGCCTTTGCCGTAAGTTTCACGCACGACGTCCGACTCCTGCGACAAGTCAAATGCATCGGCCGAGTCGCTGCGAATCATCTCTAGCGAATTATCATAGACGGCTTTGTGGGCGCGGATGGTTTCGTGGGGATGTTGGGCAAGAAACCGATTCTCTAGCGTCTTCCACAAATCGAGGCGACTTTCCATCTGACTCGCAGAAACGCCAGCAGGTGGCGCCAGCGCATCGACCGTCAATTTTGCAAAACCCTCGCCCTGCGCGGCACCGCCAACGCCTGCCGCACTGCCCATCCCCGTTGCACC
>JAJDEE010000427.1 GCA_029259975.1 Planctomycetota bacterium | reverse complement strand
GCCATCAATCTTCATGATGATTACCTCCGCAGACCCTTTGGTTGGAGCGGGTCAGCAAGGGTTTGCGCTGGCCCGCTTGAGCAACGTGCCTAGAATCTTTGCGATAGAAAAAAACTAAGCACCGGCGTTGGTCAGAACCTTCGTCCACTCGGCCGCCGAATCTTGGAACTCGCGGGCTTGCGTTTCTGAAATCTCCTTCATGCAATCAACAGTCTTGCGACAAAATTGCTCGGAACGCCGTCGGAACTCCTCGGGATTCGTCGATTCGGTTACCTTGAGGGCAGCATCAAGCGATTCAACCGCCGCCTGATATTGCTGGTCTAAAACCTCGCGGTGCTTCGCGGCCAACCCGGAAACAGTCTCGCACCACTGCTTCTGCAGCTTCTGCATCTTGTCTACCCAGGCCGGCTGCGAAGAGGGCGCCCCAGGCCACATGCTGGCCCATTGCTGAAATACTTCCTGCTGCAGCTTGAGACCCGTCTCTGCAGCCTTCTGGACGCTCTGGAAGACATCCTCAAACATCTGATTCCCATTATCTGCCTTCGACATGACTAAGTCCTCCAAAAAAAATGACCTTCGGATCTGGCCTCAAGCCTTCGGCCCAGACTTTGCATTTTCTGAGCGGCTTGGCCTACACCTGTATTATCGCCCTCTAGAGCCCGAGGTCAAGACATAAATGCTGCAATAGCACAATTTTGTTATTATTTTAAAATAAAGCTAAAATAAGCTGTAATAAGTGACGAATGGCATAGAAATGCTATAATGCAGCATAGTATATTGCATTTGCAGTATTTTAGTCGCGAGCAGTGCCCTGAGCCATATAATCAGCACTTAACTGGTAGATATCCATGTCCGAAGAACTGGTCAAAATCAAGCGGTACCCGAATCGTCGGTTCTATGACCTCAGTGCCAGCAAGTACATCTCGCAGGAAGATATCGAGAAGCTGGTGGTGGATGGACGAAAGGTGGAGATACGCAACAGCCAAACAGGCAAGGAGATTACGCGTACCGTGTTGACGCGAATTATACTAGAGCGTCAGCCCGAAAAGATGTTGCTGTTTCCAACCGAGATGCTTCACTTTATCCTACGTGCTAACGACGTTTCAACGGGATTTTTACGTGACTATTTTCAGCACTCCGTGACCTATTTGGAGTACCTTTCGCGGCACAGTGCAGCAGCGTCTACGCTAGCGCAGCCCATGCACTGGGTCAAAGCGTGGCTTGACGGTATTAAGCCACGGACACCCGTTTTGCAAACCGAGGACGACAAGCCGCCACAGACAACCGAAGAAAGCCACAACGACAAAGCTTCGAGACTGGCTGAGCGTGTGGAGCAACTTGAAGAACGTCTCCAGCAATTAGAAGCACAAGGAGAGTAGGCCGGCTCACGCCTTTGCCTCACAAGGGTCGAGAATACTTTAGTTAACGAGAGGCAAACCATGCAGGATATCGTTCGACAATTAGCCGAAAAACGTGCAGCTGCCGAATTGGGCGGTGGCCAGAAGCGGATTGATGCGCAGCATCGCAAGGGGAAGCTGACCGCGCGCGAACGCATTGAGCTACTGCTCGACCCAGGTACTTTTGAAGAATGGGATATGTTTGTCGAACACCGTTGTGTCGACTTTGGGATGGACAAGAAAAGCATTCCTGGCGACGGGGTCGTGACCGGTTATGGAACGGTAAATGGCCGCCTGATTTTCGTGGTTAGCCAGGATTTCACTGTCTTCGGCGGTTCGCTCTCTGAGGCGCATGCCGAGAAAATTTGTAAGATTATGGACCACGCCATGAAGGTGGGTGCTCCGATAATTAGCATCAACGATTCGGGCGGCGCACGTATTCAAGAAGGGGTTGCCTCGCTCGGCGGTTATGCCGATGTTTTTCAGCGTACGGTCTTGGCATCGGGTGTTGTCCCTCAAATTTCGCTAATCATGGGTCCTTGCGCCGGTGGGGCGGTCTATTCGCCGGCGATGACCGACTTTATTTTCATGGTCAAAGACAGCTCTTACATGTACGTCACGGGGCCTGATGTTGTGAAAACGGTTACCCATGAGGAAGTGACTCACGAAGAGTTAGGCGGTGCGATTACGCATTCCACTAAATCGGGCGTGGCCGACCGTGCTTTTGAAGATGATATCGAAGCGCTTGCCATGGTGCGACGATTCATCAACTACTTGCCTACCAACAATCGGACTGTGCCACCTCACCGCCCGACCCCAGACAGAGCTGATCGGACAGAGTCATCGCTCGACACGCTAATTCCAGAAACCCCAACGCAGCCCTACGACATCAAAGAGCTGATTCTCAAAACAGTTGACGATACCGACTTTTTTGAGATTCAGCCTGAGCATGCAAAAAACATCATTGTCGGTTTCGCGCGAATGGAAGGGTACCCGGTCGGCATTGTCGCCAATCAGCCGATGGTTCTTGCGGGGTGCTTGGACATCAAATCGGCGATCAAAGCGGCACGCTTTGTACGTTTTTGCGATTGTTTTGGTATCCCGTTACTTACGTTTGTCGATGTGCCTGGGTTTATGCCTGGCACCGCGCAAGAATACGGTGGCATTATCAAGCACGGCGCGAAGTTGCTCTATGCCTACGCCGAGGCGACGGTACCCAAGATTACATTGATCACGCGTAAAGCATACGGCGGTGCGTACGACGTGATGGCGTCGAAACACTTGCGCGGCGATGTGAATTTCGCGTGGCCGAGTGCCGAAATCGCAGTCATGGGGCCTAAGGGCGCCGTCGAAATCATCTTTCGTGAGGAACTCGGCAGCGAACAGCGCATCGAAGAACTCACCGAGGAATATCGAAAGAAATTCGCCAACCCCTTCATTGCGGGGCGGCGCGGCTTCATCGACGACGTGATTATGCCACGCGATACGCGCAGACGCATTTGTCGGTCATTGGCGATGCTGCGAAATAAGAAACTTGAGAATCCCTGGCGAAAACATTGCAACATTCCACTTTGAGAATCGCACATTCGGATGTTTCAGAAAATCCTCATAGCCAACCGCGGCGAAATCGCCTGCCGTGTGATCAAGACAGCGCGAAAGATGGGCATCCAGACGGTTGCCGTCTATTCGGATGCCGATAAAGGCGCTTTGCATGTGGCGTTGGCCGACGAAGCGCAGGCGATTGGCCCTGCGCCGTCGAGCGAAAGCTATCTGTCTATCGAGAACATTATGTTGGCGTGTCAAGAATCGGGCGCTGATGCGGTCCACCCAGGCTATGGATTTCTCTCGGAGAATGCCGAATTCGCCGAACGGCTTGATCAAGCAGGTATCGTTTTTATCGGCCCAAATGTCGCTGCTATTCGCAGTATGGGAGACAAGATTACTTCCAAGCAGTTGGCAGCAACTGCGGGTGTGAACACGATTCCCGGCTGTGGGGACGTGATCGAAAATGCAGGGCACGCGATATCGGTTGCCAACGACATCGGCTACCCGGTGATGATCAAGGCGAGCGCTGGTGGCGGTGGCAAAGGGATGCGAGTCGCCTATAACGACGAAGAATGCCGCGAAGGCTTTGAACGTGCGACAGGTGAGGCCCGTACTGCCTTTGGCGACGAGCGTGTTTTCATCGAACAATTTATCGAAGAGCCACGTCACATTGAGATTCAGGTACTGGCCGATCGCCATGGCAACATCGTTCATCTTTTTGAGCGCGAATGCTCGTTGCAACGTCGTCATCAAAAAATCATCGAAGAGTCGCCGTCGCCGTTACTTGATGATGCTACACGCATAGCGATGGGCGAACAAGCAGTCGCATTGGCACGGGCCGTCGATTACCAGTCGGTCGGCACCGTCGAGTTTGTTGTCGATGCGGATCGCAATTTCTACTTTCTCGAAATGAATACGCGTTTGCAAGTCGAGCATCCTGTGACTGAATTTGTGACCGGTCTCGATTTGGTGGAGTTGATGATTCGTGTCGCTGCCGGCGAGCCGTTGCCGCTGCGTCAAGACGAGATTCACCAGCAGGGTTGGGCCATCGAAGCCCGGATCTACGCCGAGGATCCATTGCGTAATTTCTTGCCCTCCATCGGCCGGCTCGTGCGTTACCTGCCACCGCCCGAATCGACTATTGTACGCGTTGACTCAGGTGTTGAAGAAGGCGATGATGTGTCGATTCATTACGATCCGATGATTGCCAAGCTCATAACACACGGCAATTCGCGGGAGTTAGCGATTTCGCATATGCGTGATGCACTCAACCACTTTTATATGAGTGGCGTCTCGCACAACATCAGCTTCTTAGCCGCGCTGATCGAGCATCCTCGATTTCGCGAGGGGCGTTTAACGACCAATATGATTGCCGAAGAGTATCCCGACGGATTTCATCCGGCAGATGTCGTTCACGACAATCCGGCCCTATTGATTGCCGTAGTCTCTGCAATTCATCGCCGGTATATGGACCGAGCCGCCAGTATCAGCGGGCAAATGCCCGGTTACGAGCGAGAGGTGCAAAATCGCTGGGTCGTGGTTATGGGCGATACGCACCATCCTGTCGAAGTAGCACCTATTGAGAATGGTGCTAGGCATGATATCAGCTATCACAATGAAAACTATCAAGTGCTTAGCGATTGGCAGTTCGGCCAACCGTTGTTTATCGGTACCGTCAACGGCACAGAAGTCTGCCTGATGGTCGAACGAAGGAATATGATCTACCGTCTGTTTCACTGGGGATCGCAAGTCGACGTGATGGTTCTGACGGCGAAGGCGGCGGAGCTGCTGGCATGTATGCCGACCAAAGAACCGCCCGATAGGTCACAATTTTTGCTCTCGCCCATGCCGGGATTGCTCTCCAAGTTGATGGTCGATGTAGGGCACGAAGTGAAACGAGGTCAAGATTTGGCAGTTGTTGAGGCGATGAAAATGGAGAACGTGTTGCGTGCGGAACGCGACGGTACGGTCTCCAAGTTGCGGGCCATCGCCGGCGATACGTTATCCGTAGATCAGCCAATTCTTGAATTTGAAGAGGTAAACCCAAAATGATTCTGGGTTTATGCTCGAGGCAGCTGAGGTAAATTAGGAACACCCGTAGGCAGGAGGAGCAGAGAATGTCAGAAGACATACTCCAAAAAAACGGCCGAGACCCGAATATGCAGATCCTAGCTGCTGAAGAGGCGATTGCTGTTGTACAAACGGGGCACCGTGTTTTTGTCCATACCGCCGCAGCTGCGCCTCAGGTGCTTATTCGGGCGTTAGCTGATCACTCCAAGAACCTACAGAATGTCGAAATCGTACACCTGCATACCGAGGGAGAATCGCCTTACGTTAATCAACGTCTCAAAGGGCGTGTTTATACGAATTCGCTCTTCGTTGGCGCGAACGTTCGCGAAGCAATGCGCAATGGTATGGCCGACTACATTCCTATATTTCTGAGTGAAGTTCCCGCGTTATTTCGCGACCGAGTCTTGCCACTCGACGTTGCTTTACTTCAAGTCTCACCGCCCGATCGTCACGGCTTCTGCTCGCTGGGCGTTTCGGTCGATGCGTCGCTCGCTGCGGCAGAATCGGCCCGCTACGTGGTTGCTCAAATCAATCAGCACATGCCACGTTCTCATGGCCACGGTATTTTGCATGTCTCGGAAATCGATTTTATGGTGGAGGAAGATTGCCCGCTGCCTACACACACTACCCCAGAGCCAACACCGGTAGAACGCGCCATCGGTCGACACGTAGCAGAATTAGTCGAAGACGGCGCAACACTCCAACTGGGTATCGGAGCGATTCCTGACGCTGTATTAGCCTCGCTCCGCGATCGCAAAGATCTGGGAATTCATTCCGAAATGTTTTCCGATGGTGTGGTCGACCTTGTCGAAATGGGAGTGATCAACGGCGAGAAGAAGGCCAGCGAGATCGGAAAAGTCGTCGGTAGCTTCTGTATCGGCAGTCAAAGGCTGTACGACTTCATCGACGATAATCCCTCGGTCGAGATGCTCGAAGCGAGCTACGTTAACGACACGGCAGTTATTCGCTGCCATCCAAAGGTCATCGCGATCAATAGCGCGATCGAAGTCGATCTTACCGGACAGGTTTGCGCTGATTCGATCGGCAGCACAATTTATTCGGGAGTGGGCGGGCAAATGGATTTCATCCGAGGCGCCTCGCTTTCG
>JAJDEE010000426.1 GCA_029259975.1 Planctomycetota bacterium | reverse complement strand
GCACTGGTTGGATTGACGCTCGGTGGCCTACAGCGTCGCCGAAAGAGTTAATTTGATCTATTTGGCAGTGCTTGGTGGCTGCGTCGCAGCCACCAAACAGTTTTGTTTATTTTTTGTGACCCTGTTGTTATCAGTTATATTCACAGTCACTCACTTGAGGCTAAAGCTTGGCTTGGCTTGGCTCGATAGTTCACAGCTTGACGCTTTACAATTATCTGGAGGCACATTGAGATGGAAAACAAAAACAGTTTACTGGTTTGCCGATCGGCTTTAGCGATTTGCTTGAGTATCGGACTCGCCGGCGATGCCATGGCCCAGACCTCTGAGGGGTTCCAGGTGTTTTGGGATAGCACCACACACGCCGCAGACCTGGGAAACGGTGGTCTCAACAATGGCGTCATCAATATTCTTGGCGACGACGGCATCAACACGCTGACAATTACTGCAATTGAAGCTGGCACTCCCAATGGACCCGATGCGGTAATCGCGAAATCATCGCAAGCCGGTCTTATCGTGCAAAATCCTGGAGGTCTCGATGCTTGGTGGCGGAATGGTAATTACATGGACGTGCAGTTCTCGCTTTCTGGTGGAGCAACGCAACTGTTCCTTGGTGGCGGTGTCTTCAATTGGTTCAACACCTTTACCGGAGGCAATCCCGAGCCGGGGGGAACGGGAGAATCAGTTTTGATAAAAAACATGACCCTAGGCGGCACTACCGTCGCAACCCTCGACCACACCAGCATCAGTAGTTTTTTTCCGGGTTTAAATGGGGTACTCATCGAAGGCCTTGGGCTAGAAATACCGCTGGGCGATACGATCAGGATTGAAGCTTTGAATACCACGGGGGGCTGGCCCGAAAACTCTTGGCTCACCCGGCTCACGAACTTTTCCTCGCTTACACCTCCCACGCTGCTTGCCGATTTTGATGGCGATAATGATGTCGACGGGGCCGACTTTCTGGTTTGGCAACGCGAATTCGGCGCGACCCTTGATGCAACCGATCTGGTCAACTGGGAGAATGAGTTTGGCATGACGGCCCCTGCCGTTGCCAGCGTCGCCGGGGTCCCGGAACCGACGACATTTGGATTGTTGGTAGGTGGATGTCTGCTGTTGGGTGGTGTACGCCGCCGGCGCAATCTTGGTGTGGCAGCTTAATTTCAGCATGGTCAAGAGGTCGAGTTAGCAAAGTTTGAACGGAGCAGGTTATCTCTCGACACAATACAATAGAGTGTCGAGATTTCCGCACAGAGGAGGTAGAATTACGCGATGAAGCTATTGGTAATGGCCCGGTGCGAAAAAAGTGTGGTATCTCGCACTGATTCCCGAATTGATGCCTTGTCACGAGGTTTTACCTTGGTCGAGTTGCTGGTGGTGATCGCCATCATCGGTGTGTTGGTGGCGCTATTGCTGCCTGCTGTCCAGTCCGCCCGCGAGGCAGCACGGCGTATGCAATGCGCGAATAATGTTCGCCAATTGGGTTTGGCTGTGCTCAACTACGAACAGAGCCAGAACTCGTTGCCGTACGGGACTTTGATGTCGCGTGCCTATGACGAGGGGACAGCGCCTCACCTTTCCACACGCTCGTCGTGGTCGGTAGCGATCCTCCCCTTTGTGGAGTTGAATACGCTTTTCGAGCAATACGATGAAGAAACAAGAACGGCTGATTCGCTGAGAAGCGTAAAAGTTTTGCAGCAATTCCCCTCTATGCATGCTTGCCCCTCGGACGAGGAGCAAGTGCTCATGGGTACTTGGGGCATCAACGAGGATGGTGGCGGTGGGGAAGCCGTTGCGGAACACACAGCCACCGGTTCCTACAAGGGCATGGCAGGCACGGTCATCGATATGGGCTTTGCAGGATACTGGGATTCACCTGCCATGGTTAGCTTTGCTCTGACGAATAATCCGGATGCGGCAGAAAGGAGTCGAGGCGCACTACACGTAACTTCCGAAGGGAAAGGCATTGAACCCGTTAAGCTCCGCCAGGTTACCGATGGCACATCCCAAACCATGTTGATCGTTGAATACACGACCATACCGGGATCGCGTCCTGGCGTTGGGTCTGATTTTAGCTGGTGGCGACCCCGGTGGGGCGGCGGGGGCGCCTATCACACGTTGGCCACCGCGTCGTCAGAACCCCTGGCTCGCGGTCGACCTGATATCGAAACTTGCGTGTTCGAGGGGACCTCTGGACAGGAAGTCTGCAAGCGAGCAGTCGCCAGCTTACATCCTGCGGGATTTAACGCAAGTTTTATCGATGGCCACGTCGCCTTCCTGAGTGCTGATATTGAAGAGGAACCGTGGCTTGCCTTGGCCACCATTGCAGGAGGAGAGTTGGTTGCAAGCGATGCACTTTGACCGATTAAAACGCCTGCACATAAAATTTGCCGCGTGCATAGCATGGAGCCTAATTTGGACTACGCCAAGCCCCGCACAGGCAGCCACTCATTTCCTGGACAACGGCCTCGTCCGTGTCGGCGTTAGTGACCTCTTCGGCGGGGCAATCGAATATTTGGCCGACAGCAATGGCCCCGGTAGCCCGGGCAAGAACTACATTAATCGGCACGATGCGGGCCGGCTCGCGCAGTATTCTTACTATGGAACGCCAATAACGGGTGGAGGGCCTAATCCTACATTCGATCCCTGGCCATGGAATCCGATTCAAGGCGGGGATGTCCTGGGCAACACCCCCGGTGTGCAGCAGTTGACCAACGACGGCACCACGATCTACACCCGGTCGCAGCCGCTCGATTGGGCCAAGGACAATGTTCGCCATGACGCAATCTTCGAGACATGGATTACTCTTGAAGGCCGCGCGGTACGAATCCAGTCTCAGGTGACCAACGACAGCGTTGACCGCTCGTTTTGGCGAGAACAAGAGGTACCGGCCGTTTACGTGACGTCGGACCTGGAGAACTTCAAAACCTACACCGGCAATAGTCCCTTCACCGGCGGTGCGGTCACCACAGAGCAGATTGACCAGTTGGCCAACAACCAAGTCGACTTTGTCCGCCCGACCGAATACTGGTCCGCATGGGTAGATAACAACGATTTCGGCGTCGGAGTTTTTACTCAAGATGTGCAGCATCAGGTTGCGTTTCGGTCGGGCGCGCAAGGTGTCTCGGGTGACTTCGCCAACGAAACAAACTATCTGGCCCCCGCTCCCAAGTTTACTGTGGGGCCAAACATGGTGGACACCTCCGTCTCGTATCTGATGCTGGATACGGTCAGCGGCATCCGTAGCTTGGCGGAAAGCAAGGCCGTTTATCCATCGGTTGGCAAGTGGGAATTCAATGAAGCCAACAATCGTGAACGATGGGGAATCCTCAATGCGAACGATGTGGCGGTCGCCGCAGGCAACTGGTCTTTCGATACCTCGTTAGCCGATCCCACTCTGCTGAGTCCACAGTTTCAGGTCCCGGCAGGTGACTACACACAAGTAGAAATCAGGATGAGTGCCACAAACGCTCCCGACACACTTGGACAGTTTTTCTGGAATCGCCTGGCAGACGCCCCGTTCGAATTCTCACCATTACGGCAACAGACTTTCACTGTCATCCCCGATGGCCAGATGCACACCTACACATTCGATCTATCCAACCAGATCGGCTGGGATGGCACGATCACACAATTGCGTTTCGATCCGACAGCTAACGGCAATAACACGAATTACGCCATCGACTACATCAGGGTCTTCGATCCAAGCTTTGTGCCGCCGCCGGAACGCATTGCAGTAAACACGCTCAGCCCTTTGGGCGCCACCCTCGGTAATGGCGGTGCCAACAATGGATTCGTTAGCATCTTGGGCGACGATAGTCAGAATACATTGACAATGACGGCAGCCGGTTCCAATGGCACTCCAGGAATCGACAATTCTTCCCAAAACGGTTTGATTGTTCGACAGAACGCAGGGGACGAGTGGCTTAACAATGGAGAGTATTTCGATGTAGTGTTTTCGCTGGATGGACCGCATTCCGGATTTGACATTATCAAGCTTGTAGGCGGGGACTTCGGTTGGTTCAATAACGATTTCAATGCGACGGCGCTTTTCGATGCGGATGAGAATGTCGATCTGATCCTGGATCCGGACGGCGCAGCGACGCTGCTTGGCAGCATTGGTTTCGCAGATGCGATATCTCACCTTGGTGGTTCAACGTTTGTTTCTACCTCGATCGACATTCCGCTAGGACAAACCATCCGCTTCAGCGTTCGCAATGGAGATGCGGACAGTAGCGGCGGCTTCAACTGGCCCGAAGATGCTTGGCTGATTCGCGAACTCGTTTTTGAGACGGTCGACACCAGGCCGGGCGATGTCGATTCAGACGGCGATGTCGACCAGGACGACCTTTTGGCATGGCAGATCGGTTTTGGTATTATTACCGGGGCCGCGCCCACGGATGGAGATGCCGATGGAGATGGCGACGTAGACGGCAACGATTTCCTGGTCTGGCAGCGGAACTTCGGCGCCGCGGCAATCGTCGCGACGGCATCGCAAGTGCCAGAGCCTGCAACGGGTTTGCTCGTACTCGTCGCGCTAAGCCTGTCCTCAGTAGAATCATTCAGTCGATCGCAAAGGTTTTTTTCTGATGCAGACGTGCAATAACAATTCCCATGATGGCGTGTGGCCGAAACGCTCCTTGAGCCGGCCTTTGAAGATCGCTTCTGTGTGTTGCTTGGGGCTTGCAACGCTGGGCTGCAGTCAAGGTTACCAGATGGCCAAGGTTAGCGGTCTGGTCACCCTCGATGGCAAGCCGTTGGCGAGTGTGCGAGTCGTGTTTGAGCCTCTGCGTAGCTCCAATGGCCAAACCCGCGAAGTTCGCGGACCATTGTCTTCAGGAAGAACAGACGAGCAAGGACGATTCGTATTGGAAGCCGTAGATGGTCAACAAGGGGCTGTTGTTGGTCCGAATTGTGTCAGATTCTCAACTCGGACAATGGATGCGGATTTCAGCGATTCGATGCCCAAATTTATCACAGTTCGCAAGGAGTCTCTGCCTGCTCGCTACAATCTTCAAAGCGACATCCTGTTTGAAGTCCCCGAGGGAGGTGCCGATGAAGCCAACTTTGCCCTGAAGTCGAAGTAGGCGATCTCCGGGATCTGAAGCGTCTATTGGACGAATTGTTTTGCGTTACTTCGGCTGATCAAATTCGTGTAACGAGCGAATGGGCAAAGTTGTTGCAGCACCAACCAGCGACACGCTTTTAAAAAAAGTGACGAGAACGCGATTTCATGATAAAACTCTGATGAATAACCATACCTGCTCGTCGTGGACTCTCAATATCGTAGTCCACATCAGGACATCTAGCTTGTGGGCGGGATTGCCAGATAGTTGCCAATTCCGACGACTACGGTTGAGAGTACTAGAACGGCAATACCGGTCCAAACCAAGGTGGTAGTTGCAGATTTCACGCCTTTCCATTCTCGCAACCAGAGTCCCCATAGCGTGCCAAAAATAATAATGAAAGCCATGTGGAGCGTCCAACTAGAAAATTTATATTCTTCGCCCAGCTGGGTTTCGCCCATGCTATAGAACATAAACTGAAGATACCAAGTGAAGCCTCCCAAAGCACACCACAGGTAGTTTGCACTTTGGCTACCTTTTGTGTTCGACAGGTAATCCTTGGCAGACCCGTTTCTGACATTAAGATAAACGCACCAAATGAGGTTGGTGGTTAGTCCACCTGCGAACGCAACGATTAGCACTGGCAAATTACACCAGATACCTGCTGTACCTAGATTTGCGGCGATATTGGCAATGGGTTCTCCGGCACGAAAAGCAAAAAACATACAAGCACTCATGATGCCTGCTAAAATTGCAACAACGACCCCCTTACCGAATGAGAACTCGGCGACAATTTCCTGTTTTTGCTCGTCGGAAAGCTCACTTTCTTTCCTCATCCCGGCAAATCCACAAATTCCAATACCTGCTAGGCAGAGCGCAACCCCGGCTAAGGTTGCTAGCCCGGACTGGGTAGACAGGAGGCCTAAAAACTTGCCGCCAGCAATTGGCGGGACGAGCGTTCCGAATGCGGCGCAAAAGCCCAGGGCAAGCGCTGTCCCCAAAGAAATCCCCAAGAATCGCATCGTCATGCCATACATAAGCCCACCAACTCCCCAGAGGGCACCAAATAAATAACACAGCAGAACAGCTTTGCTGGGAGCCGTTTGCAGAACATTTACAAGCTGAGGAACTTGCTGTGAGGCAATAACCCAAGGTGTTATCAACCAAGCAACAACGCCCAACACCAACCAACACGTTTCCCATGCCCAACCTTGGACTCGTTTCAAAGGAATATAGAAACTAGCCGCTGCCAAGCCGCCGATTGCATGCAGAATTACGCCAAAAAGCGGATTGGATTCCATCAATTTTCCTCGTTATGAGCGAATTATAGTTGCTTGATCGTGTTGACTTGTCGTTACATGCTTCAGTTAATCAAGGTGGAACATCTCAGGAAGTGGCGTAACCACTGGGTTGCCGTTGGCGTCCATCTCCACGATGTCGGCCAT
>JAJDEE010000425.1 GCA_029259975.1 Planctomycetota bacterium | reverse complement strand
TTGGCAGGATCGACATCTGCCGAATTGACTGATTGCTTAAAACCAAAATCGTACAAGCCAGTGTACGATGCTTCCAGGACAGCAAGAGCACCGATGTCGTAGCGTGCCACAGCTCGCCAACCGGCTTCGTAATCGTCTCCTTGTCCGTTCGGATTGAGGTGGGGATGAATTGTTTGCCCCGGGGCAAAGCCAACGCCACGGGACGAAAAGGCGGGCAAACCCTCGCCGGCCAAATCGTCTTGCTGCAAGAAGACGGCTTCAAAAGATAGATCGAAGTAATGAGGCCCAATTTGGTCTTGCCCGTAGCCGCCAAAATCGACAGCCATCGGATCTCCACCCATGCCGCCGGGGTAGCCTTCGCTATACCCGCCGCCATACCCGCCGCCATAGCAGCCACCGTCGGAGCACGATTGGCTGTAGTTGGTCAGTTGAATCGACCGGCCTTGCACGTCCACAAACTCGCCACCTTGAGCAGCCGCAGGGCCGCCTGCCAGTAGCGAAGCAGGGAATCCGGGCGGCATCGGTGCTGCCTGACTCGCCCTCGTGTCAAGCTGAGCAAAGTTAGGTTGTTGGTAGCCTGCCCCTTGCCCAAATACGCTCTGTTGCAAGACGCTATGCTGTAAAAATGACGAGCTGATGACTGCGACAATGAGCCATTGCGCTAAAGACCCCGAGTTGTATTTCATCTCCTACTTCCCCCTCATTCGATCGTGTCGGAATACCCCGAGATCGACGATTGCAAACGGTTTTGACGGTTTACACGGCGTTGACGTATCTCTGGCGTTGCCACTCTGGCAACGCAGGGTACACGGACTCGCAAGGCATAAATACCTCGGCAACGTGGAACTCTTATCGGACCGGTACGTCCCGGACAACCAGACTTTTCGTGCCAGAGCAGAAAATTTCCGAAAACTACCCAACTGTCAAAACTAGCATCGAAACACAAATACCCCTCCAATGGGTGGCGACGTGCCGGTCCTTCGCCGCTCCTCGATCTCCTCGCTCAGACCATTTGTCACTACACTTCTCCCTGCTGCCAGAAAATTTTTTTGGGGAATAGAATGCGTAAAAATTGCCTGCCAAACGACTGGCTAGGAGTGAAATAGACCTATTACCGAGGTGACATTCCCGGCTATTCCCGGCCTAGTGGGTTGTGAGGGTGCGTTTCGTAGCATGTTTTGTGGCATTCAGCAGCAAAGTGGTCGTGGGCTTCGACACGTACGAATTTGTAGAATTTGACGATAATCTAGCGAGAAACTACTATGGAGGCTTGAGGCCTCAGTATGTTGCCGCGAGTGGCAGCTGCAAATCGATTGCGGACGATCACATGGCAGGGCACTGTCCTAGCGACAGGTATTTTCCAAAGCCCTGGAAGAGCAAGGTTGGAACAAGACCCTTGAACATCGAGGACAGAGAACCGTGAATTATTCAAAGTACATGCCAGCCATCGGTCGCAAAAACAAACGCCGCCCTACAGGTGTCAGCCGTCGGCAAAAGCAACGCCAGCTGAAGTTTGAGCCGCTCGAAGATCGCCGTGTGATGTCGGCGAATCCTGTCAGCGCAGGAATCGAATTTTCGGACAGCCAAGTTCGCGAGCTTTTACTCGACACGAGAACGCTTGCGCAGTTCTCCGAAGCAGCCGATCTGTCTCAATACACCGATCAACAATTGGCTGCCACCAACGAATGGATCGTGCTTGCTGCCCCGGGGATCGCTAGCAATCAAATCACTGCCGCCACGGGTGTCAACATCGCTGGCGATACGGGCGTTGTTCCTTGGTCGTACATCGTCGACACTAGTGATGGTAGCAACGACCAGCTCATTAGTGCGTTGTCTGGCTCTGAGTTGGTCGACTATTTCTATCCGCTTATTCCCTTCGAGCTTGAGTCTCTCGCCACGACGAATGATGAGTTTCTAGAGAACCAGTGGTCGCTGATCAATTTTGGTCAAAACACAGGCAATCCCGACTTTTCGCCTTTCTTTGGCGAGGTCGACGAAGACATCAATATTGAGGGAGCCTGGGACACTGTCACTGGCCAAGGCGTGCAGATCGCGATTGTTGACGAGGGTATTTTTACCGACCCTACGAATGTACATCCTGACCTTGCTGACAACCTTCGTGCAGATTTGGCGTTTGATGCCGTGGATGGCGATAACGATCCGGCTCCCGCCACTAGTTTCGATGGCCACGGGACTGCAGTCGCTGGTATCGCCGCGGGTGTTGGCAACAACGGGATTGGTATTACTGGCGTAGCGTTTGAGGCGGATATTGTACCGATTCGTTTATTCGGTTCAGACCTCCTGAATTTGACGGACGCTGCTGTCGGGTCGGTATTTCTCCACGAAGCCCAAACGATCGACATCTACAATCACAGTTGGGGCTTCACGCCTCCAGCGGACGACCAGGGCGTTGTGACCAACCCACGTTCGATCATCTCGCTCGGCCCGCTTGCCACGACAGCCCTGCGCAACTCGGTCTTCTTTGGTCGTGGCGGGTTAGGCGGCATCCACGTTTTCTCGGCGGGAAATTCGAGAGAAATTTTCGACGGTGGCAATTTCAGCGAAACCGTCAATTCGCGCTATACGATTGGTGTGACCTCGGTGATTGAAACGGGGGGATCGACCACCTTTGCCGAATCGGGTGCAGCTGCCTTGGGTGCTGCGCCAAGTGGCTCGAACCCGCTGGAGATCATTCGCGACGAGCAACTTGGCAGCGGTATCTATACCACCGACTTGCAAGGCGATGCAGGCTTCAACGAATCGCCCGTTAATGGCATCGAAATTGATGCCGATTTCGAAGAGAACACCGACTTCAGTTCGCGGTTCAACGGTACTTCGGCATCGGCGCCGATTGTTTCGGGAGTGATCGCCTTGATGCTGGAGGCGAATCCCAATCTAACTTATCGCGATGTGCAACATATTTTGGTTCGCGCGGCACGGCAGAATTCGCCGACCGATATTTCCTGGATTACGAATAACCAACAGTTGTTTAACGATCCGCTAGCGTTTGACGTAATACCGACGCCTGAAGAAGACATCTTTTTTGATGGTGCTTGGTCTAACCCCACCCCAGCAGCGGCCGGTGATCCTGACGCAGACCCAGTAGTGGCGGATACCCCGCGTACGCAGGCCTATTACCAACAGACCTCCCAGCCTTCTCAATTTACCAATGGCGCCGGCTTCACGGTGAGCCAAGTGACTGCGCGCAGGGACAATGGGTATGCGCACGGTGTGGTCGACGCTTCGCTGGCCGTTGAGTTAGCGCGAAATTGGGTGACTCTGGGTGGCCAGACGAGCGAGTTCACCTGGACGACAGGCAGAGTTCCTGCAGGCCAGATCAACGCCTCTGCGATTAGTAGCGAAGAGACTGGGGAATTCCGCGTCCCCGGAGGTGTGATCGGAGATGGCGACCCAAACGCCCCCAATGCTTTCATCGACTTTTTCAACGAATTTGGTGAAGAGAATGTTCCTGGCGATCCAGGAGATCCTGATGCGGACCCCCCTGTCGATGCGTCGGATCCCACGGGTCCTTTTTCTGGCGACGATCCGCCGGTCAACACGAGAGATTTTTTCGGTGCGTCTGCTGGTGTATCGGGTATCCCGCTTGCTCCTCCACCGATGACGGTCGAATGGGTGGAAGTCGAACTGAGTCTCATCGCACCCGATTCCAACGATTACGATTTCTTGCGCATCATCTTGGTTTCGCCTGATGGCACGCAATCGGAACTCAAAAATTACCACATCCCGACGATCGATGGTATTTTTCACGACGTACAGATCGGCGTTTCTGATGACCCCACCGGAAACATCACCAACACCGACGATGGCACGTTGGATGCTGTCTTCACCACGAATCGTCATTGGGGCGAACGCTCCGAGGCCAAAGTCCGCCTGAACACCGATGGTACACCTGTGCGGGATTTCGATGGAACTCAAACTGTCGATATTATTAAAAATCCGGATGGTAGTCCGATTACCGATGGATGGCGTTTGGTTTTCGAGAATTTCAGCGACTCGGTCATCAATATTAATACCTTCGAGGTCGCCTTTCATGGCATCGACGCTGCTGGTACAGGTCGCATCCAAGGTTCTGTTGGTGTTGATGATAATTCCGACGGGTTCTTTTCCTCCCTCCCAGACGATCCCTTTGATCCAGATGTACCTGCACCTACGGACAACTTTACGCGCTACTCCGAAAGCAATCTCCTTGAGTTTTTGGTAGACCCCGAGCTTGCTTTGACAGAAGAAGATCAGCTGTTCGCTGATATCGCTAGTGCAGATCCGCACATCATTCGCACCCCACTTAGCCCAACCATCCAGGAGTCGTGGGCAGCTGGGGCTATCGTCTATGTTGACTTGGACGCTAATGGCGTTCGGGACTTTACTGACCCGTCCTATCAACTGGGCAACGACGGCAACTATTACTTTGATCTGCCGACCGGCGATTACGATATCCGCCTCGACCCGAACTCGCTTGATGCGGCCGATTTACTTAACCAAGTGAATCTTGACTTGGCCAATGCTGTAACTCCATTTGCACAGGTGACCATAGCATCCGCAGGAGAGCGGATTGATGGTTTCGCCGTCGAAGGAGATACGATCACAACCCTCGGCGTTGCGGGTTTTGCCACCCAAACTTCTGTTTCCGAGCTGAATTTGCTACTCACTCCCAACGCCCAGCCAGAAGAATTTGTGAATCTAAGCGGGGTCGTCTACGCCGATCTCAATGGCAATGGCATCAACGATGGCAATGATGCACCCATCAGTGGGGCCGACGTGTTTATCGACCTTAATCAGAATGGTGTCTTCACGCCTGGTTTCGACCTTTTCACGACCACCGCTGCCGATGGCAGCTACGCCTTTGTCGATCAACCAGTCATTCCCGGTTTTTACTCGGTCGTTGTGCTCGAAGGGACTACAGGGAGCTTTGGCTTGCCGGTTAATCCCGACGATGCCGAGCGGGCTTTCTTCTTCGCGCCAGAGTTAGTCAGAACCGACCTCGATTTTGGGTTTGAAATTGGTTCACCCGGTGGTGGCTCTGGAGGCACAGTGGCGATCTCCGGCGTTGTTTTCGAGGACGCGAACAACAATGGTGCTCGCGGCACGTTTGAGTCGGGCTTGGCTGACATCGCGACCGTCTACCTCGATCTGAACGACAACAACGTACGTGACGCAATCGAACCCACCTCACCAACTGGCGAGAACGGTTCGTTTATCTTCAATTCGTTGCTGCCTGGGGTGTATGCGGTTCGCATCGAATTCGACGGGGACCAATTTGAACAGACGACCCCCGCAGGCTTGCCCGATCTGGATGGCCTATTTGACCCCGACGATTTTGAGAATCGCATCACTGTCAGTGCCGGTAGCGTAGCGACGGATATTGATTTTGGCTTGCACAACCGTGCCGTAGCCGACTTCGGCGATCTCCCCGACGCCTATCCCTCGGCGAGTCACATCGTCTTTGGGGATTTGTTCCTCGGTAGCCGTGTCGATGCCGAACTCGCCGGGCCAACCGGCTCTGACGGTTCTGGTGACGATACCACGGGTGTCGACGACGAAGA
>JAJDEE010000424.1 GCA_029259975.1 Planctomycetota bacterium | reverse complement strand
CGTCCTCTGCGGTGATTATTGTCGTTTCCTCCGCAGGGCGAATGTTTGGTATATTCCTATCTGCCGATCGGCTAACACTCACACCAAGGCAAGAGGCGCCATTTACCGCCAAATTCCTTCCTCAACCAACTTGGCTGTCGCCGCCTCGGCCCAACCACGGTTGGCGGCGGGACTGGCGGGACTGGGGTGAAGTATCCGCGTGATTTTAATCGGACAATCCCCGACCACACGTTGCAGGCATTTTTCAGCGTAGACGCCTACGCCGACTGCCCACTCGGGCTGCGTCGCGGCGAGTAGCGACTTCAGATGGGCATCGCACAAAGCATCGAGTGGCTCGCGTTCGCCGGCGGGCAGTTTGTCGGGCGTGCGATTTTTTCCGCTGGCTTCCATAAACACCAGTGGACAGTAGTTCGCAACGAAGTGCTGCTCGAAAAAAGCTTCGGCGGTTCCAAATCGCGTGCGGAACAAGCCCCAGAGGCGTTCGCCCGAGACTTCGCTGCGTTGACAGGCAAGGCCCTCGATCGGTCGCTTGGGGTGTTCGATTTTGGGCTTTTTGATTTTTACGTCGACGCCAAGCCAATCGCGGACGGTGGCAACTTGCCCAAAAGGCACCCCAGTTTGCGCCATCCCCCACGGCCCAGGATTCATGCCAAGCAGTAAGACACGGCAGCCATCGGGGTTCATCCTCTGCAGATATTGCTCGTGCGTCGCCCAAGCATAGGCGAGCGGGTTGTAGACATGAGTGACTGGCTCGTCGAATTGGAGCTTCTCGACGGCTTTCGACAGCTTTCGGGCTGCTGCGAGCGATTTTTTAGTGGCAGACATGGGCAGCAGTGTTGTTTAGTTTGCGAGAAAATGCAAGCGGCGGATAGTGTTGCCCTCCGTCTGATCGGACTGTCACACATCCGGATTCACCCTTGCCCAAACCCAATGCTGGCAGTAGGTTATTGGCTTATGGAACGTTTGTGAAAAAATTCACAAGCCCTCCAGTCCGCTGTTTTCCTCCGCCAAGAATGAGCAAATCACCCGCATTCATGACTAGCGTTATCAGCATCACCAAAGGTCTTGACCTTCCGGTCGCAGGTACCCCCGCCCAGGTGATCTCCGATGGGCCTGAGGTGCAACATGTGGCCCTATTGGGTGACGACTATATTGGCATGAAGCCAACGATGGAAGTGACCGAAGGCGAAAAGGTCAAGCTGGGGCAAGTCGTTTTTACCGATAAACAGACCCCCGGAGTGCAATTTACGGCACCGGCCTCTGGCACCGTCAAGGCGATTAACCGCGGCGCAAAACGCAAGTTCGAGTCGCTAGTCATCAAGGTCGAAGGCAACGAGCAAGAGACTTTCAAGACGTTTCCCGATCACAACCTCGCGAAACTCGACCGCCGTGAAGTCTGCGAGCAACTGGTTGCCTCGGGTTTGTGGACCGCCCTCCGTACGCGACCATACAGCAAGGTGCCAGCACTCGACATGGTGCCTTCGGCACTGTTTATCACAGCGATCGACACCAACCCTCTCGCTGCCGACCCGGCAGTCATACTCGAAAAACATCGGGCTGAATTCATCGCCGGCTTAGAAATACTGAGCACACTGACCGACGGGCATGCACAAGTTTGCCGCAAGGCGGGTTCCACGATCCCCGGCGAAGGCACTACGCCAGCGATATTTCAGGCTTTCGAAGGCCCTCACCCCGCAGGATTGCCTGGCACACATATCCATTTTTTACGTCCTGTGAGCCAAGGGAAATCGGTCTGGTATATCGGCTATCAGGACGTCGTGGCGGTCGGGCATTTATTTTTGACCGGTAGAATCCGGACAGAGCGGGTCGTTTCGCTTGCCGGGCCAGCCGTTGCCGAGCCTCGTCTGCTACGAACACGTTTGGGGGCTTCACTCACCGAACTCACGGCCAATCAATTTGCCGTTAGCGATCAACAACCGGCGCGGATCATCTCAGGCTCGGTCCTGTCGGGTCGTCGTAGCATCGATCCGATCGACTACTTGGGGCGGTATCACAATCAGATATCGATCCTCGCTGAGGGCGGGCAACGCGAACTGCTCGGCTGGGCAATGCCGGGCGGTAACAAATTTTCGATTCGTCGCATCTTTGCCTCGGCGTGGAACAAAAGTGCCACAGAGCCGCAAAAGTTTGCTTTCGACACCAGTACCGAAGGCAGTCCGCGGGCGATCATTCCGCTAGGCATGTTCGAAGACGTGATGCCGCTCGACATTATCGCGACGCCGCTGCTAAAGGCGCTGCTCACCGACGACACCGAATACGCGCAGCAACTGGGCGTCTTAGAACTCGACGAAGAAGACTTGGCCCTGTGCAGCTTTGTCTGCTCGGGCAAAAACGATTACGGCCCGATGTTGCGCAAGAGCTTGACAACGATTGAACGCGAAGGCTAAGAACGAAACGATAAGTGATGAACGATAAACGATGAATTCAGGGGTGCGTCCTGCAGCCATTTATCGTTCATAGCTCATCGCTTTTAAGGAATTTAACGTGTTACGGAAACTACTCGATCGACTGCATCCCACGTTCGACAAGGGCAGTAAGCTGGAAAAGCTTTATCCCTTGTACGAGGCGATCGATACGTTTCTGTACACACCGAGCGATACGACGCTCATTGGCTCGCATGTTCGTACTGGCTCGCACGTTCGCGATGGGATGAATCTCAAGCGAATGATGTCGCTGGTCGTAATGGCGTTGCTGCCTTGCATCTGCATGGCTCTGTACAACACGGGCTACCAAGCCAATTACGCGGTTGCCAACGAGCTGGGCACGCAGCTCAACACTTGGCGCGAGCCAGTGATAAGGTCGCTCGGCTTGGGCCACGATCCGAATAGTTTCTTCGACAACCTGTTCCTCGGTGCTCTGTATTTCTTGCCCGTTTACCTCGTCACGATGACGGTCGGCGGATTGTGGGAAGGGCTGTTCGCAATGGTTCGCGGGCACGAGATCAACGAAGGCTTTTTGGTGACGGGTATGCTCTTCCCGCTCATCTTGCCGCCGACAATCCCGCTGTGGCAGGTCGCGATTGGCATTTCATTCGGCGTGGTGATTGGCAAAGAAATCTTTGGCGGCACCGGCAAAAACTTTCTCAATCCGGCGCTGACTGCGCGGGCCTTTTTGTATTTTGCCTATGCCTCGGAAATCTCCAGCGAAACCAATCGTTGGGGCGAAGGCGTGTGGGCGGCTGCCGACGGCATCACCGGCCCGACGCCGCTGGGGGCAATGGCTGCTGCCAAAAGTGACCCCGCTGCTGCTTCGGTCTCGGCATTGACCGACCTAAGCTGGTGGGATTGCTTTATCGGCTTTACGCAAGGCTCGATGGGCGAAACCTCGGCACTGGCTTGCCTGCTGGGCGCAGTATTTTTGATTGCTGTGGGTATCGGTTCGTGGCGAATTATGGCTGGCTGCGTTGTGGGTGCATTCGGCTTAGGCACTTTGCTCTACTTCTCCAGCGGCGGCAGCGGCAACCCGATGATGTACCTACCGCCCTGTTGGCACTTGGTGATCGGCGGCTTTGCATTTGGCACCGTCTTTATGGCGACCGACCCTGTCTCGGCGGCGATGACTGACGAGGGACGCTGGATCTACGGCATACTCATCGGCGCGATGACCGTCCTCGTGCGAACGATCAACCCCGCCTACCCCGAAGGGATCATGCTGGCGATTTTATTCGGCAATGTGATGGCGCCGCTGATCGATTATTTTGTCATCCAAGCAAACATCAAGCGAAGGGTGGCCCGCAATGAATCCTAATTCGATTAAAGGAACACTGCTGGTCTCAGTCGTGTTGTGCGTCGCTTGTTCGCTGTTGGTCTCGAGCGCTGCGGTCTTGCTGCGGCCAATGCAAGAGGCGAACAAAAAGCTCGATCAACAGCGCAACGTCCTACTCGCCGCCGGCGTCGACGTCGACAGCATGTCGTCGGACGAAATCGTCGCGATGTTTAACGACGAAACCAAAGTCGAGCGTGTGTTGATCGATCTCAGCACCGGCGAAGCTGTCGACGTCGAGGCTGCCGGCATTGATCTGGCTACCTACGACCCCAAAAAAGCGGCCAAGAACCCTGAACTCAGCGAGCGTGTCCATGCTGGGGGCGGACCCACGCACGGCATCTCGCGTCGCGAGAAGTACGCGTTCGTCTACCAGATCAAAAACGAGAATGGCGAAATCGATAAGTACGTCCTGCCGATTTACGGCAAAGGCTTGTGGTCGACGTTGTACGGTTTTATCGCCCTGCAAGGCGATGTCCGCTCAGTCGGCGGCGTCACGTTTTACGAACACAAAGAGACGCCCGGCTTAGGCGGCGAAGTTGACAACCCGGCGTGGAAAGCCAAGTGGTCCAACAAGCAGGCTTTTGACGAGCAAGGAAATGTCGATTTCCATGTAATCAAAGGCACGGTCGATCTCAACTCCGCGCAGGCCGCACACCAAGTCGATGGCCTGTCTGGGGCGACGATTACCTCGCGCGGCGTGTCGAACATGGTGCAGTACTGGGTCGGACCCGATGGTTTTGGCAAGTTTCTCGAAAAACAGCGTGCCCAATAAGCAGCGAGCCCAAAAATAGGCGAGACCCCGATGGCAGATACCAAGCAAAAAGAAGCTCTGCTGAACCCACTGTTCAACAACAACCCGATCGCCTTGCAGGTGCTCGGCATTTGTTCTGCGCTGGCGGTAACAACCAAGCTTGAAACCTCGATCATCATGGCGATTTCGGTCACCGTTGTGCTCGGCTTTTCCAACGCCGCAGTCAGCGCCATACGTCAGTACATCCCCAGCAGCATCCGCATCATCGTGCAAATGACGATCATTTCGTCGTTGGTGATCGTGGTCGATCAATTTCTGCAAGCTTTCGCCCCTGCCGCCAGCAAAACGATGAGCGTCTTCGTCGGCTTGATCATCACCAACTGTATTGTGATGGGCCGCGCCGAAGCATTTGCCATGAAAAACCCGCCCTTGATCAGCGCGATCGATGGTGTCGGCACCGCCTTGGGCTACAGCCTGATTTTGATCATCGTCGGTTTTTTTCGCGAGCTACTCGGCTCGGGCAGGTTGTTTGGCTATAGCGTGCTGCCGCTCACGAGCGAAGGTGGTTGGTACGTTCCCAACGGCCTCATGCTGTTGCCACCGAGTGCGTTTTTTCTGATCGGCCTGATCATTTGGGCACTACGCACCTGGAAACCCGAACAAGTGGAAGCCAAAGGGTAGCCCCACATGAATCACTACCTCAACATATTTTTGAACGCCGTTTTCATCGAAAACTTGGCGCTCGCATTCTTCCTCGGCATGTGCACCTTTCTGGCCGTGTCGAAGGATGTGAAAACTGCTGTCGGGCTTGGCTTGGCTGTCATTTTGATCATGGGAATCACAATACCTGCGAACAATCTGCTTCTGACGTATCTGTTGAAAGAAGGTGCGCTCGAGCGCTGGCTTGGTAGCAATTTTTCGCAAGTCAATCTAGAATTCCTCTCTCTGATCACCTTCATTGGCACGATTGCCGCGATGGTGCAAATCCTCGAAATGACACTCGATCGTTTTTTTCCAGCACTTTTCAATACCCTCGGAATCTTCCTGCCGTTGATCACTGTGAACTGTGCCATCCTCGGCGGTTCGCTGTTTATGCAGGAGCGCGACTACAATTTCATGGATAGCGTTGTCTACGGACTCGGCTCTGGTTTTGGCTGGGCACTGGCGATTGCGGCGTTAGCCGGCATCCGCGAAAAAATGAAGTACAGCGACGTGCCCGATGGGCTGAAAGGCTTGGGCATCACCTTTATGACCGTCGGATTGATGGCCCTAGCATTTATGTCTTTCGGCGGTATCGACCTCTCGGAAGAAGCCGCTCAGGCCGAAGAAATTACATCAGCCGCCACCGTGGAACAACCGGCAACCGTTAGCGAATCCGAGTGAAAACAATACCATGAGCGGAATGACGATTTTTCTTGGCGTCGGCATGTTTACCTTGGTCGTGCTTGCGCTGGTGCTGATCATTCTAGCTGCTAAGTCGATGTTGGTTGCAAGTGGCAATGTCAAAATCGAAGTTAACGGCCAAAAGACGCTCGATATCCCCGCCGGCGGCAAACTGCTCAACGCGCTTTCCGACGCAGGTATTTTTGTTTCCTCGGCCTGCGGTGGCGGCGGCACCTGTGCCCAGTGCGAAGTCAAAGTCTTTTCGGGCGGGGGCGATATTCTGCCGACCGAAAAGGCGCATATCAACAAAAAAGAAGCCCGCGAAGGCTGCCGCCTTTCCTGCCAAGTTGCTGTCAAGCAAGACATGCGTATCGAAGTGCCGCCGGAGGCTTTTGAAACGAAGAAGTGGGTCTGCAAGGTGCGGTCGAATCACAATGTGGCGACCTTTATCAAAGAGTTTGTGATCGAGCTGCCCGAAGGCGAAGATGTCGGTTTTAAGGCGGGCGGTTATATTCAGATCGAGTGTCCACCGCACGTAGCTGTTTACAAAGATTTTGATATCGAAGAAGAATACCACGGCGACTGGGACAAGTTTAATGTTTGGCGGTACGTCTCCAAGGTCGACGAGCCGGTCGTGCGGGCGTACTCGATGGCCAACTACCCGGGCGAGAAGGGCATCATCATGCTCAACATTCGCGTCGCCAGCCCGCCGCCGCGCGCTCCCGAAGACACGCCGCCGGGGAAAATGTCGTCCTTCATTTTCAGCCGCAAGCCAGGGGACGAGGTCACGATTTCTGGCCCCTATGGCGAGTTCTTCATCAAAGACACCGACGCCGAGATGGTCTACATTGGTGGCGGTGCCGGCATGGCTCCGCTACGCAGCCACATTTTCGAGCTGTTCAAAAATCTCAAAACTGGCCGCACTGTGTCGTATTGGTACGGCGGTCGCAGTCTACGCGAGCTGTTTTATGTCGATCAATTCCGCGCGATCGAAAAAGAATTTCCGAACTTCAAATTCCACATCGCCCTGTCCGATCCACAGCCCGAGGACAATTGGGATGGTCTCACCGGGTTTATCCATCAAGTGCTGCTCGATAATTATCTAAAAGACCACGCGGCTCCCGAAGATGTCGAGTACTATATCTGCGGCCCACCGATGATGAACGCCGCCGTGTTCAAGATGCTTGACGACTTGGGCGTCGAGAAAGATAACATCGCCTATGACGACTTCGGGTGACAAAACCGTCCGCGGGTACGTTTGGGGCGGATTGGCTCTGATTGTTGGCGTGTGCGGTCTGCTTTCTCTGTGGACTTCTACCGAGGACGAGCCAGTTGGCTTGGTTTCTTTCTCTGGCCCGACGATGGGCACCCGCTACACGGTCAGCTTGGCTCCGGGTACCGAACCGACAATTTGGCCGCCCGACCTCCAGGAAGTTCAGCGGCGAGTCGAGGCGAGGCTGGCCGAAATCAATCGGCAGATGTCGAC
>JAJDEE010000423.1 GCA_029259975.1 Planctomycetota bacterium | reverse complement strand
AAGCCATGGGGTTTGTCGGCTACACGAACATCACGCAAGACACCATTTACAACCACATGATCGCTACGGCCGACTCGTTTTTCGACTCGGCAACGGGCGCAAACTATAACCGCCTGAATTTGGAATCCGCCATTGATGCGTTGATGCCAACCGACGATTTTGGCTCGACGCTTGCAACAGCCCACGACCTGGGAACGGTCAACACAAATGTAGCCGTGTCGGGCCTCATTAGCACGTTGGACGACCAGGACTTTTTCTCGTTCACTGCTGGCGCAACCGGAACGGCCAGCTTTACGGCCACAGCGGACCATGGACTTACTCCCGACTACTCAGTCAATGGTGCCGTTGGTACGATTGCGAACAACACACTGACTTTTGATGTTGTCGCGGGGAGTGTCTACACAGTCTCAATAGAAACAGTGGCTGGGCAGGGCATCGGCAACTATGCTGCGAGCATTTCTTTAGATGCAACCAGCAGTACACCCTACACCGTTAAATCGGTGCTTCATTCGAGTGGCGTCGTCTATTCTCTGGACTCAGAGAATTGGCTTAAAATCAACGACGACCGACTCTGGTCAAACACATCAGACTTTTCAATCGCTGCAAACCAGCACTTTGTTTGGCAAGGCACCAATGGTATTTTACAGCGATTTACCGACGGTGGTTGGTCCACCTTTGATCGAAATGCTATCAAGCACGCTGTGAATTCTAATTCGCTTGTTTACTCTCTTGGTTCAGATAATATTGTCAGTATCAATGGTAGTGAAATATGGGGTGGGACAAACGACTTCATTATTGCCAGCGATAATTCCCTCTACTGGCACGGCGACACAGGCTTGCTACAAAAATTGACCAATGGTGGCGGGTGGTCGACGCTTGATACAAGTGTGCGAGAATTCGCGGTCCGTAGCGATGGAACCGCATTTGCGCTGACTAGCGCAGGAAACGTCACGGTAAACGGGGTACAATCTTTGTCGAACATCAGTGATCTGTGGATCGACAACTCGGGACAACTCGTCATTCAAAGTACCGATAGCAGCTTGACTTACGAAGCGGGAACTTTCGCTCTGGGCAAGGAGCTAGGGCTGCAGACAAGCCAGGTGCTTGAATCAAATTCTGAATCCCAATCGGTATCCACAGCTTTGGAAACACGTTCCAGCGCACAAGCTTTCGCTGGGCTGAACGTCATCACGTCGACCTCTTCGCGAGTCACCTTTGCTCTGGAACAAGCAAGTCAAACTAGTCACTCACACGCGGTAGGCCAGATCGCAGAAAACTTTGCTTCCACAAATCGAGATGAATTCGACAACCGCGCCTTTTCCAGCTGGGAAGGCTCCGACACAACGAACCTTGCTCAAGCAGAATCCCGCTTTGATTTTGCATCTGACGCAAGCCATTCATTGCTTGAAGAAGATGCCTCGACATCTCTAGATGCTGTCGACTCTTGGTTCATGCAAATCGGTGAAATCGTGTAGGTTATTGAATCTAGGCGGCCACTTGTGCATGAAGCTTCAAATCCAAAAGATTTGACTTCAGCAATTGCATTGCTTTTGCAGTGATTGCTTGGCAGTCCATGTCATATTGCGTTCGCAGATAATCCTGGCTTCCCACCACCGACGAAAAACCATGACGTAATCCAATACGGTGAAAGAACTGCGGTGTCTCACCGCGTTCAAGCAATGCCTCCGCGACAGCGCCACCCAGCCCACCATGAACAGTGTGTTCTTCAACCGTAATGATGCCACCAGTCTCTGTAGCCGCGGCTGCAAACGCATCGACATCAAGCGGTTTGAGTGTATGCACACTCAAAACCCGAGCCTGAATACCCTGTTGGGCTAGTTCTTCGGCTGCTGATAAAGCCTCTGCAAGAATACCTCCGGTAGCTGCCAAGGTAAGATCGCTTCCTTCACGTACAACTCGTGCTTTCCCGATCTGAAAATCGTCGTCTGACTTTATTGCAGTCCCAGCGGTCGACTTGTCAAGTCTCAGATAGGATACGCCCGGCGTGTTGGCTATCGCTTCGGTAGCTTCTGTTGCTTCCCAATGATCACAGGGCGAAACTACCGTCAGGCCTGGCAACGAACGCATGATCGCTAGATCTTCTGTCGCATGGTGTGAGATTCCTAATGCCCCATAGCTGAAGCCACCTCCAATGCAAACAACGTTAACATTGCAGTTGTGATAGGACGCATCGTTACGTATCTGCTCCAAACACCTCATGAAAACAAAATTCGCGATCGAGTAGATGTAGACAATGTAGCCTTCCAACGCGAGTCCTGTGGCGAGTCCTGCCATATTCTGCTCGGCAACGCCTGCATTAATAAACTGGTTCGGAAAGCGCTCGCGATAATCGTCCAACACACAGAAACCTAAGTCCCCGGTAATCAGCATGATGCGAGGGTCTTTCTCTGCCATCTGACTCAGTCGAGCAATAAAGCAATCTCTCATGCTGCTCCCTCCAATTCTTCAAGTGCAGCGGCAAATTCTTCCCCGCGGGCGGTACGGTAATGCCAGAGTACGCTGTTTTCCATGAAAGATACGCCCCGGCCTTTTATCGTGTGGGCAATGACACAAGTAGGCTGATTGGGCTGGGCTGCACTAGGCGAAAGAGACTCAAGCAAGCTATCGTGGTCGTGCCCTTGGGCTTCGACGACATTCCAGCCAAAGCTTTGCCACTTGTCCGTAAATGGCTCCAGCGCTAAAGTCTCGGCAGTTGACGCTAAGCTTTGTATCTTGTTGTAGTCAACGATCACAACCAAGTTATCGAGTTGGTGATGGGCAGCAAAAAGGATCGCCTCCCAGTTAGAACCCTCATCGCATTCGCCATCACCCATCAACACAACGACACGATGGGTGTCACCTCTCAGCTTGGCTGCCATCGCCATTCCAGTTCCGACGGGAAGGCCATGCCCCAAAGAACCCGTCGATAGCTCAACACCAGGAATACCCTTGTGCGAGACATGCCCGCTTAGATCTGAGCCATCTTGGTAATGGGTTTCGAGTTTTTCTACAGGGAAAAAACCTGTTTCGGCTAATGCCGCGTAGACCATCGCGCCTGCATGACCTTTACTGAGAATAAACCGGTCACGTTTCGGACAGCTAGGATTGGCTGGATCGACATTCAATACACTTCCATAGAGGACTGCAATAATGTCTGCCATCGAGAAAGCAGACCCGACATGCGAGCTTCCTCCCCGACTGGTCATGTTCAATACGTGAATTCGCAACCTGCGAGCAAGCTCTTTCGTATCCATGCCTATGTCCTGAAATTTGTACGTCCTGAAAAAAGGGCCGCGGTTACATCCTCACAAATCCAATATACGGATCCCACGGGAGTCGTTCGATCTGAACATTGTTGATGCCCAACGTATCAATGAGCGCTTGCGTCTCCCCTGGCCAGATCGGATTATCAAGCTCATCAAAAGCCAAAATGCTCCCTTTAGGCATCCGAGGGACAAATTGCTCAATCGCCACTTTCGTTGGCTCATAGAGATCGAAATCTAAGAACAACAGACTCACGACCAGGTGGGGATTGTCTTCCACAAACTGGGGAATCGTCTCGCTTGCATCACCGGCCACTAGGTGGGCTTTGTCCATATGCCCCAGGAACCGATCGTTGTCGTACTCTGCGATCAATGCTTCTAATTCGTCTTTAGAGTTTGACGACAAATCGCCAGTGTGTGGCAGCGCCACCACGTCCGAGTTTCGAACGTTCTCGTCCTTTCCCGCAATCGAAGGGAAACCACTGAAAGTGTCAAATCCGTAGATACGTCGGGTAAAATTCTCAGGCTCAAGAATTGTGCTAAGCTTTGCCCAGGACATAAATCCGAAACCACGGAATACGCCGCACTCAATGACGGATCCTTTGACTGGCAAAGCCATTTTGAAACTTTCGTACTGCGACAAAAAACGCTTGAGATGCTGCCGACGTACGTACTTGGGAAAGTTCTCTAGTTTTACCTCTGTACTGTCGGTACACGACTCAAAAATACCTGCGATGGACTCGCCAGCCTGTAGCTCTGCATCAGTACGAAATTTCTTGGTTGTCGATGGTATGCTCATGATAAGCTCCTGCTTTTTGTTGCTGTTCGATACTTCAGGCGAATCCTGATGAGCGGGAAAGGTGGCATTACGCAGCGTCAGCCTGCTGCTTTTCAGCATAAAATTTACGAATACTTTGGCACACATATTCGACATCTTCGTTGCTCAATGCGGTGTTCATTGGCAACATCAGCATTCGCTCAAAAAGCTGGTCGGTATACGGCAGCTTTTGGGTGAAACCCAACGCCGAAAATTGATGAACTGCTTTGCCTCCCCAAGGCAACAAAGTTCCAATACTTTGGCTGTTCAGGTGGACTTGCAATTCATCGCGTCCTGCTGCTTCCAACTCGTAGTTTTGGAACACGTCGAAATGGTCTGGATGAGAGTCTGGGGCAGGGGGAAGAGTCAGTTCTGGAATGTCGGAAAGTAGCTGGTCATAGATTGCCGCCAACTCTCGGCGACGAGCAATCGCTTCGTCATAAATGTCTAACTTCTGATTGAGAATAGCCGCCTGCAGATTATCAAGTCGTGAGTTGAGACCCCACATCTCAACTTCGCCATTGTCGGCACGACCATGATCTCTGAGCTGCTTGAGCTTTCGGTACATCTCGTCGTCATTAGTAATCACACAGCCGCCATCGCCCAGGCAGCCAAGCGTTTTTGCCGGATAAAAGCTAATGCACCCCGCTTTACCAAAAGTTCCAGCCGAACGCCCTTTGAACTTCGACCCTAGAGCCTGCGCAGAATCTTCGACAATGTCCAAACCATGCTTGTCAGCGATCGCCTGCAAGGCATCCATGTCGGTGGTACGGCCATTGAGCTGCGTCGGCAAGATTGCCTTGGTACGCGGAGTGATCGCTTTTTCAACCGACTCGGGATCAATCAAGTGATCCGCACGACACTCGACCGGAACTGGCGTACCACCAGCAAAGTGAACAGCTGCTGCCGTGGCAACCATCGTATGAGAACAAAAGAGGACTTCATCACCTGGGCCAATTCCCAATGCACGCATCGCAAGGTGAAGTGCGTCTGTTGCATTCGCGATGCCTAGCACATATTTTGCGCCTACGAACTCTGCAAGTCGAGCCTCCAGATCTTCCATGTCATGTTGCTGGATAAACGCGCCCCTGCGTCCAACATCGACAAAGATTTTCGTCAACTGCTCTTCGTCAGCATTGAAGACATGCGGGTAATTAAAAAAAGGAACTTCCGATGTGGCCGACACGACGCCCTCCGTGGCAATGTGATGGGTTCTTAGATTTCTAGTTTGAGTAGTTCCAGTATTCTATAGAAA
>JAJDEE010000422.1 GCA_029259975.1 Planctomycetota bacterium | reverse complement strand
GCGAGCACCTCGAAGCCTTTATCGCCGAGAACAAAGAAAAACTCACCTGCGATTGCGTCGTCGTCAGCGACACGGCTCAGTTTGCACCAGGCATCCCGGCAATCACCTACGGTCTGCGTGGCATCGCCTACTACGAAATCCATCTCACCGGTCCCAATACCGATCTTCACTCTGGCGTCTTTGGCGGCGCGGTGACGAACCCCGCCAATACATTGCACAAAATGTTAGCGGCTATTACTGACGCCCAAGGCCGCATTCAGCTACCCGGTTTTTATGACGACGTCGCCGAGCTTAACGACAGCGAGCGTGAGCAGTTCCGCCAGCTTCCATTCGACGAACAAGCCTTCCAAGCAAAACTCGAAGTCGAAGGCCTCACCGGCGAGACAGGTTACAGCACGTTGGAACGCCGCTGGGCGCGTCCGTCGTTCGACGTCAACGGCATTTGGGGTGGCTACCAAGGCGAAGGCGCCAAAACGGTGCTGCCCGGTCGGGCCGGCGCAAAATTCAGCTTCCGTTTAGTGCCCAATCAAGACCCCAAGAAAGTCACCGCCAGCCTACGCGAATTCTTCGAACCACTTGTGCCACCCGGCATCACGATGGAATTGATCGACTACCACGGTGCCCCAGGGATCGCGATGCCGCTAGAAAGCCCGTATCTCGAAGCGGCCGCCGAGGCGATCGAGTCGGGCTTTGGCAACCGGCCCGTGTTTATTCGCGAAGGCGGCTCGATCCCAATCGTCAACGCGTTTGCCGAGCTGCTCGATGCCGACGTACTGCTCTTGGGCTGGGGTCAAAACGACGATAACCTACACGCCCCGAACGAAAAGTTTTCATTAGCCGACTTCCACCGTGGCATCCGCGCCAGCGCGGCATTGTGGAAATCGATTGCTAGCTGCAAAAAATAACATGAACCACGAGGGAACGACGGAAATAACGATGTCTTCATGAGAGGTTTTCATTAAATCACTCTTCGTTTGCGTCGTTCCGTCGTTGGTTTAATTCCACTCACTCCAATAAACAATAAATCATGCTTGATAAGAAATTTATTATCGCCAACGCCGACCTTGTCCAACAGAACTGCGAACACCGAGGTGTAAAATCTGACGTCGGTCGTTATGTTTCGCTAGAAACCGAGTCGCGGCAGATCCAGCAAGAGATCGAAGAACTCTCGCGGCAAGCCAACGCCGTGAGCAAATCGATCGGCAAGGCCAAAGACGACGCCGAGCGCGAGCAGCGCAAAGAAGAGGGTCGCCAACTGCGCGAGCAAAAAGACGCCCGCCAGACCGAATTCGATCGTCTTGCCGCCGAGGCCGGCGCGATTTATCGCAGCATGCCAAATATGACGCACCCCGAAGCCCCCATCGGCGAAGAGGCACACAGCCGCGAACTCCGCCGCGGCGAACACGAAGTCCGCCCGCTCGGTTTTCCGGTGCTCGACCATGTCGAACTTGCGGCACAGCACGACCTGATCGATTTCGAGGCAGGCGCACGTATCGCCGGCGCTGGGTTTTACTTTTTGAAGAATGAAGCCGTGCTGCTCGAACTCGCGTTGCAGCAATATGCCATCCAGCTGCTCGTCGGCGAAGGGTTTGTGCCGACGATTACGCCCGACCTAGCCCGTACAGAAATCCTCCACGGCGTCGGTTTTATCCCGCGCGGCCCGGAGACCCAAATCTACAGCATCGAGAACTTCGATCTCAATCTCGTCGCCACGGCTGAGATCACCCTCGGCGGCATGTACGCCGATCAGGTACTCGACGCCGAACAACTCCCATTAAAAATGTGCGGCATTAGCCATTGCTTCCGCACCGAAGCCGGCGCCGCCGGCCGCGCCTCGCGCGGACTGTACCGCGTCCATCAATTCACCAAAGTCGAGATGTTTGCCTTCACTGCGCCCGAGCAAAGCGAAGACATGCACAACTATTTCTGCGATCTCGAATGCCAGATTTTCGACGGGCTGGGCATCCCCTACCGGGTGATCGACACTGCCACCGGCGACCTGGGCGGGCCAGCCTATCGCAAGTTCGACCTCGAAGCCTGGATGCCCGGTCGCGGCGAAAGCGGCGAGTTCGGCGAGGTGACCAGCGCCAGCAACTGCACCGACTACCAAGCCCGCCGCCTGAATATCCGCTACAAAAACAAAGGCGAAAAGGGGACGCACTTCGCCCACACGCTCAACGGCACGGCGGTTGCGATCAGCCGGGCGATCATCGCAATCCTAGAAAACTGCCAACAACCCGACGGCACCATCCTCGTCCCCGAAGTCCTCCAACAATGGGTCGGCAAAGACCGCATCGGCGCGACGGAATAAGGCAAGTGCCGCCTTGTTTTCGCGTATTACGTTTCTTTCGTGGTTAAATTTCCAAGAACCACGAAAGAAACGAATCACACGAATATGGCCGGTGGGCTACGCCTCGCCGCTTTCTCGAAAGCAGCTAATCTTCTGTTGCAAACCTGGGGCTGCGAGTACAATAGATTCTGTAGTTGCCTACTTGAATTCCTAAAGGCTCGGCCATGAATATCATCCATCTTGATAGCTCCCAAAATGACATGCAGGCGATTATCGCGCAGGTGCTAGCCAATGCGGAGCCAACGGTAGTTGACTCAGGTGCTGGCAAAAGTGTCGTTGTGATGCCACTGGACGATTTCAATGCGTGGCAAGAAACAGCCTACTTGCTCAAGAATCCAGCGAACGCTGAACACCTCAGCAGGTCAATTTCCGAAGCGCAAGCTGGCAACTCAATGCCACATTCTTTGGACGAAAATGGGGCCTTGGACGAAGAATGAGGTTGGTGTTCACTGAATCGGCCTGGGACGATTACCTTTGGATTCAACGGCAAGATCGAAAACTGCTCAAGCGGATTAACACGCTGATCAAGGAGACACTGCGATCGCCACAAGAAGGAATCGGCAAGCCTGAACGTCTCAAAGCAAACTTGGCAGGCTGCTGGTCGCGGCGAATCAACGAGGAACATCGGTTGGTCTACACCACGACAAGCGACGATTTGATTATCATCGCTTGTCGATATCACTATGAACCATGAACCAATTCCCCCTATCACTTCACCTCCAGCCAAAACGGCATC
>JAJDEE010000421.1 GCA_029259975.1 Planctomycetota bacterium | reverse complement strand
GTATCGGGCACCGCCATAAAATGGGACATAGTCGTCGCCAGCACCACCATCGCCTGTGATGGCCAAGCTGAGGCCTTGTCCTGTGAGGCCGCCTGTGCCGGCTCCACCCGTATTGAGAGCATTGACCTGCACAGTGGTGTTCGCTTGATTGACTCCTACCAGGGTATAGTTTGTCGAGCCAGTGAGCGTAATGTTTCCAAGTCCGTCGTCGACTCCTGCTGCTGAGCTGTGGAACACGTCGATACGGAATACATAGTTTTCGTTGGCAGTTCCATTTCCTACGGTTGCAGCTGCAACGGTTGGAATGACGGCTGCAAAAGTTTCCACACCCGATTCCGGTGATATCGAGTCATGATTAGCAGTGAGAAAAACTCCGGTAGTAGCTGAGCCACCGATTCCGCCAGAGCGGGGCGCTTCGGGGATGGAAGCCGTGAGGAAGCCGTCACCAAAGATATCGATATTGCTGTAGTCGACATTAAAGCGGATATCGGTGTTGGCGATTTTGTTCGAGTTTGTTGTATAACCACCGGCCAAGAAATCGCCATCGGTATGGAACTGTGCCTGGGTGAGAGCAGGCATTAGAAGCACTGCTCCACTCACAGCGAGAATCAAAAAAGCATTTCGGGTAAGCATACTGGGTCTCCCTTTCGTTTGAGTTTTCTTCAGAAGTTGACGTTCTACAGGTGTGTCCGCGTTCATCACTAGACGGCAGATTGTTGGACAGCAATCGGTCTTAGGCAGTTAATTAGGTAGGCCTTCCCAATCCTGTTTCGCCCGAGGAGAAAAGCTGCTTCGAGGAGTCGCCAGGCGGGCGACGACCCTACTGTGTATCCAACTACTGTTAGTAGCAGGTTAACAAGAAAAGCCTGTAAATTCAAGGGTTTTGTCTCTGCTTGGTGCGCAAATGTTTCGCGTTTATACGCGTTTTTTTCATGAGTTTGGCGTCTAGCGACTTGTTTGAAGAGTGTTTGCGCAACGGCGCGACTGAATTGCGCATCATTTAGGTTCTACAGGGCAAATTGCCACTACTGCGAGTGGTTTTCCACATCACAGCGGTAGGCATCCGTTGGTCATTCGTTAACGCTGAAAAGGCTACAGCTCGTTGTGATCGAGTACTTCGCCATCTTGGCGATCGCCAAGGTTATCGAATACTTGTGGGTCTACTTCGTAACTGATGGTATGCACTGATACGTCCGCAAAGACGGCGTTGAAGCCACCTGTGTGCGCCGAACCAAAGTTGACCACGTCGGTTGCTGGTCCATAAAGTCTATCCCCAGTTATTCCGGTTGTTCCGGCCAGCGAGTCTTGCAAGGGCATAAAGCAAGTCGAACGCATCGAATCGGGATCCCATCCGTCAGTCCAACCTTTATCGTCAGACCAACTGCCGCCATCGTACAGATCGGGGCGAAGAAATTTCTCGCCGACCAGCATCGTGTTGCTCGTCCCATCAGTGATCTTCGCGTAAGTGACGGGCGCGCTTACATTGGAGACTTTTTTCCTTACAAAGCCAGCTCTCCCGGAGTTACTGAAGGTATAAGAAGTTCGCACGATTACCCCCATGTAAACTTCATCAGCAGGAACGGCTGTGATATAGGTCGACCCGGGGCCACCGAAGAAACGCTCTCGTCGGCTAGCGCTTTCGTCGGGAAAGAATCGTTCGTTCTGAGAGAAGTCCTCAAATCCGCAAGGTATCACACCTACGTAATCCGACAGCGTGACAGATAGCTCAGGGCTAAGGAGATCATCAATGGCTAGTGGTGCACGTCGCGAAGGACAGATGTAATCTGGCACGATGGTTGACTGAAGTTGCGCCTGCGTCGTAATGTTGGCCAGATTGTTCTTTTCAAGATAGGGCAGAATTTGATAGGCCCAGGAAAGCCCTTGTTTTGCAGGCCCTAACGGAACGCCGCCTTCGAGATAATTCTTGATTTCGGGGAAAATCTTGTCGCCACCGGTGGGGAATACACCTTTGGAATCAGCCAAGTTGGAGATGCCCAGCCCTACCTGACGAAGCTGGTTGATGCATTGGGTGCGTCGTGCCGCTTCGCGGGCCGCTTGCACGGCAGGCAATAGCAAAGCAACCAAAACGCCGATGATTGCGATCACGACTAATAGCTCTACTAACGTGAAACCACGTTTGATGGTAGGCATAGTTTTGAAGGTCATAGATTTCACCCTTGTTCGGGAAAGAGTTGCTTGATTTGTTGAGGATCCATTTTCTCGACATCTCCACGTATGTTTATCACACGGTGACTACCGTCGACTCCTTCGTTCTCGTAGGCCATCCAAAAAGTGCCCTGACGATTCACTTGGTGGTAGGATTTTCCATAGAGGACAATCAAAGGTTTTCCATCAAACGGCGAAGTCAGGAATTGTTCCGCGTCGTTTGCCAGTTTTTCCCAGCTCAGACGTTTAGAATTCAAGTATTCTACAAACTGCTTTCGATTCAAGGGCGCTTGCCCCCGATTCTTGCTCAGGAATTTCCCATAGAGGATACCAAGTACCTTCAAATGAGCTTGGTCTACTGACGTAGTTGCTGGTTCGACCGAATCGCAACCGGTGGTTCCAGGTAATGTTGTTGCGATCCCAAGCAACATAAACATAGCCAAGAACCTACTCATTCCACTCTTTGCCACTTGCATGTGCCTCTTAGACTTTGCGAATAAAGATCACCGTACTAGATGGTTTCAATTGTCTCACAGCATAACGTAATCATCAAAGCTAATTTGCGCGAAACTATACATTTTCACCATTTTTGCGCAGGATTTGGAGTGACCTGCGCAATAACGTGAAATTATTTACGGCTACTACAGGGCTAATATGGGGCTACTTACGGTCTCAGCCCTAATGGCAGGCTTGAGTTTTGGCATTAGGACCCCTCGTACCACTCGGCAAACATCTGATCGACGCTCTTCAGCGGCGAAGAGACAGAGCTTTCCGAATCCTCTTTCGGGAGAGTCGCTTCAGGAGTTGGGATTCCCGTGTCGGCAGAGGTAGTTGGAGACGCACTTGCGGGGTTAGACTCGCTTTGGCTGGCGGCTTGTCTTGACGGTGCAGCGGCTAGGTTGGTTTGGAGGGTAGTCGTCTTAAGAGGTAAAGTTTCATGCGAGTCATAAAAATAATCGACGATTGCGGCCAAATTTGCGCCGTTGAGATCGTCTGAAGTAGCTGCCGCGATTTCAGCACCGCCAGGATCTGTTGCAGCAGCCAGCGGCGGCGGGGTGCTTTGTCCGTATTGGGTTTGCCAGACAGCGAGATCGTCGGCGTTAACTTGGCCGTCGCTGTTAGCGTCGCCATCGGCCAGGCTGACATCCACGACTTTGCCAAAGCCGCGTTGCCAAGCTAGGAAATCAGAGCCGTCAACGCTGCTATTGGCGTCGAAGTCTGCGGTCGGAGCGCCGAGTCCAAAGAATTCGAGGACCCGATCCATCACTGCCTCACTGTCACCTTCGGTGGTGATCGTCTCGAAGGGGAACCCAAAAGTGACGACCTTCGTTGCGCCACCGTCAAATTGGATAGCCGCTCCGCCACCCGAGCCACCCACATAGTTGAGGGCTGTTGTGGCGCCACCCAGCGGGGAAATTTGGTCGGGGAACTGTGCGTCGTAAAAGATCGACCCGTCGTCAAAAGAGAACGTCAACCCGGCAAAAATGGACCCTGCAGCTCCTTGCACATTATAAGTATTCGCGTCGTCCGAGACATAATTGGCTTTTAGCTCGTTGTTGTAGAAGGTACGTCCATTGTTCAAGTTGTCGAGATCCCAGCCAATTTCGGCCCCCGAGACGAGTAGCTTGCCCCCGGCGTTGAGATAGTTTGTGACGAGTGTTTGTTCGGTGCCGTTGAAGGTATCGTCAGCGGTCGATTCTTCACCAGATATCCAGACAACCGCATCGTAATCAGAAAGGCTAACTCCGCCAGCGATCAGAGCCTCGTTTGAGGTTGTATTGATAGCGATATTCGGGGCGTTGACTTCAATCGAGTTGGCTACCTGTACGACGTAGTCAAACGTGTTGTTGAATCGCGGACGCACGCGATCGACTTGGCCATCATTGGGAAATGGGTAAGTGAAACGCTCATTGAGGAAGCGGTCGTTGCGATCGAAGCCGTTGACGATGAGTAGACTCTCGCCACTACTGTCTTGCTTGCTGGCCGAGGCAACCATGCTACGAGGCGACTCGCCGCCGCTGTTTACCGCGACCACTTTGAAGTAGTACGGGTTGCTATCCAGGTCTGCGGCGGCAAAGGTACGCGAGCCAGCACCTGCCCCGGCGACCTCGACATAACCGCTGAAGCCGTAGCCATTACGCGAGACATAAACGCGATATGCCGAGGGCGTTCCGCCTTGCACGCCGGTCGGGCCAGGTGTCCAGGAGACGGGGATCTCTCCGCTGGCATCGGTGGTCGCGGAAATACCCTGTGGAACTGAGGGCTGGCTGAGTGGATTGCTAAGCCCTCCAAAATCGTCAAAATACTCCAGCGTCGCTTCGTAGGTCGACCGCGCAATTTGACTACGAACTTTAGGATCTCGCATCAGCTCAGAATCAAGCTGACTATCGTGAAAGGCTGTTTCGATGATAGTGGCATCCATCTCGGCATTCTGGCCCAAGTCGATCTCGCCGAAGTTGGACGAGAATGTGTGCGTTGTGCGGGTACCCCAGTTATGCTCGAACTGCCCGTTTAATGCTTGTAGATCTTGGTTTATCTGCCTGCCTGTATACAGGGCCAGTTCTGGCTGATTGGGCGTTTGATCGCTAAAAGTCTGGTCGATCAGCCCTACAGCGCCGCGCCCGCCACCGGCGTTCGAGTGAAACCCAATGTACACAGACGTGCCGAATGGGTTCGTGTCAGCATTCATATACTCGGCCATCAGCGTGGGTGCAGAAACATGGCTGGTGCCGATAACCGAAGCAGGATTATTGCCTTGTCCGATCGATCGCCAAAGCCAGAGCAAGGCCGCTTCGTCTTCTCGCGGCTGTCCTGAGAGGGTTCCGCTGGAATGTCCCAGTCCGTTTGGTCCGTCTTTCAAATCGCCCATGCCGTTGCCGAAGCGTATCGCGTCCGCGACGACGACCTTGCGTGTTCCGGTCGCTTGGTTGCTGATCTCGACATTGCCGCTTGTACCAGCGTCGAAATGGTAGGTGCCTAGATAAACCCAGCCCTTGCCGACCTTGCTATGGTCGACAGTAATTTCAGTAACTCCGCCTGCGCTGTCGTGAATTCGATAGAGTTGGTTCGTACGGTTGAACGAATCTAAGACCCAGGTGTACACCGGGTAAAAACCGGCTTCGGGAATATCGGGAGTGTAGGTGGCCGTTGCTGTTTCGGTCGGACTGATGGTCGCAAACCGATAAGACACCGAGTCCGTCGTTGCGCCGTAGTCCTCGTCATAAAAGACGCTGCTGGTGCTGTCGGACCACGATCCCGAGTAGGTCACCCCGGCCGAATCGTTGTCGAGCACGACTTCGTTGAGCTGATGGCCGACAGGCCGCATCGGCACTACAGTCGCTCCGGCGCGGAGTAAATAATCGGCGTAGAAGGTCATCTGATCTTGATTTCCGAACGACTCGAGAACCTCAGTTCCCGGGACTTCGTCCCGTCCGTTGTACCAGCGGCCCAAGCCATTATTCCACTCCAAGCCGTGGCCTGCCGAGGTATAGACGATCTTTCCATCGAGCGCGCCCGCAGGCTGCGCCACAAAATCAGTAAGTCCATCACCAGAAAGTGCAATTCTGTCTTCTAGTGGTTCGTACCTTAGCGATTTGCCGGGCAAGAGACGGGACCGTTTTTTTGCGATATGGGAAAGCCATCTGCTAGAGCGACGACTGAATTTGGAAAGGTAGCGGTGGATAGATCCCATGAAATAACTGCAGGCGTGAAAGGTTGAGGGAGGGTGTGCGTGTTCCGAACGCGCTATGGATACCCTGCGACCATTATAAACATCATCACGAAGAACGGAAGTAAAACGAAAGGCTTGCGCAACTTTGAGGATTTCCTGCGCAATCGATAAATTGCACAGAAAGCCACCCTTTTCGTTTGATAGCGTCTACACTCTTCTAGGAGCATGTGCGATAATGTAATACGATTGATAAACGAGGGACGATAATCGAGGGGCATGCGACCTTAGTAGCCTACACGTAGCAGCTGCTGTGTCCACTGCGGCTTTTCTCTTAATCGCGTTGCTGAAGGACTCTTATCATGTTTCAACGGTACAAGCAGAAGTTTGGTGCATTTACTTTAGTCGAATTATTAGTGGTCATTGCGATTATTGGCGTGTTGGTCGCGCTGCTTTTGCCTGCGGTACAAGCGGCACGTGAAGCGGCTCGACGCATCCAATGCAAGAATAATATCCGCCAGATGGCATTAGGAGTGCTCAACTACGAATCGGCGCTGGGCAAATTGCCAATCGGTGCGGAGTTTGAAGAGGATGATAATCCGGCCGTCTCAGTAAAACCAGGTGCCAATTGGGTCATTGCGATCCTCCCCTATATCGAGCAACCTGGCGTTTACGACTCATTCGATTTTAGTCTCCCCATGTCTGCAAGTGTCAACGAGAAGTCTCGTAGCACGGTGCTGTCTGGCATGCTTTGTCCTTCCGATAGCGATCGTAACCAAGAGCCACTTGTTATTTCTACGGGGCGTTCAGTAAGGACTTGGGCTCGCGGCAATTACGCTGCCAATGCGGGTAATGGGATTACAATCGGGAATACGATAGGCACGATAAAGTGGCCAAGTTCGAATGTTGGCCCTAAATCCGTCGGTTGGCAGGATCATTTTCGTCGCGGCATGATGGGGCCGAATGTGTCGGTCGAGTTGCGGGAAGTGACCGATGGCTTGACCAAGACGATAATGATTGGCGAAATTCGGTCTGGGCTGAGCGAAGGGGATCGCCGTGGTGCTTGGGCGCTGGGGACAACTGGTGCATCGGTCATTTCCTGGTATGGTTTTG
>JAJDEE010000043.1 GCA_029259975.1 Planctomycetota bacterium | reverse complement strand
CCTGTGGTCTTTCAAAACGGGAGCTTTGAAAAGAATGGAGGTTCGCTTGCTAGCTGGGGCACATTTGGAAATGCGGTTCCTAATGTACAAACGCACCACGAGGCCGCTGCGCTCGACGGAGCCGAGACACTGAAGCTGTTTGGGCAGTTCAACGGAGGCCAAAACTATTCTGGAATCGAGCAAGGAATTTCTGTTGCTTCGGGTGAGTCGATCGCTGCGGAAGCTAGCGCTCTGATTCGATCGGCCGATGACATCGTCGGAGGGAACACGGTCGAGATGAAGTTCGACTACTACAGCGATTTTGGCGGTAAGTTCGGGTCCTCAAGCTACGTGGGCTCGTCGTCTTCGTTGCTCATCGCCAACGCCTCGACTGCGAACGACGTCTGGGCAGATCACAGTTTGCTAGACACCGCTCCGGCCGGAGCCGTTGAAGCGCGCCTGGTGTTTGTATTCTCACAGCCAGGATTTGATGGCGGTGCCATACATATTGATGATGTGAGCTTCGTCAATCTCGATTTAGATTTCAACGCCGACGCCAATGGTGACGGAGACGTGGACGGTGCCGATTTTTTGTCCCTGCAGCAAGGATTCGGACTCGACGACGGCACTTCAGTTGCCGACGGCGATTTCAACTACGACGGTGTCGTCGGCAATGCGGATCTCTCGGTATGGGAGTCACAGTACGGCGGAGGTGGATCTGCTTTGGGCTCTGCAACGACTGTCCCTGAACCGTGTTCGGTTTTGCTGCTGATCTTTTGTAGTGTTACCTGCTTGACGCTGCCGAGCTGCCGGTGCTTCTCTTAAAACTGCCAGGAACATTTCGCGGCGTGCGCTCGCCGACCTCTCACTCTGCTGTTTTTCCACTTGCACCCTGATACCGCACCAAAACCCGCCACACCTTCCCCCGCAGGTCTCTCACCGGTTTACTCGAACCGATAAAACCGTTACCGAGAAGCGAAAACGCAAGTTGCCGCCCGTCGAGCGTCTGCGCATAGCCCGAAATCGTTGACACACCGCTCATGCCACCCGATTTGGCGCGGACAAGTTCTTGCGTTTTGCCTGTTCCCGTGCCGACTTCGTAGGTGGGGAGCGCATGGAAAAATGTTGGATAGTGCTTGTGTCGACGCATAAACGCCAACAGTTTTACTGACGAAGCGGCGCTGATGAGGTTGTAGCGTGAAAGCCCCGAGCCATCGACCAGCTTGAACGAGCCTTGTTCGAGTCCCGCGGCGTCGTGTAACCAGGTGGTGATAAGCTTTGCTCCGTCCGGCCAAGCAGGACGCTTTATTCCGTTCGCGACAGCGATCTCGTGCAACAGCACCTCGCCCACGGCATTCTCGCTTTCGTGATTAAAGTGTCTTAACGTTTCGGCCAGTTTTGTGCCATTGTGGGCAAGCGACTGCACTGTTCCGATGGACGGATTGGCTTGAGGAGACTCGATTTTTATGTTCCGTGCACGAAGCATCGCACTGAAAATAATTGCAAAATGGGTTTGCGGATCACCAATCGCTACACGTTTGTTTCTGCCATCTTTTTCGAGACTTCCTAGAATCGCCATCGTGTTGAAGTCGACCATCAACGGCGTTACGCGCATATTAAAATAGTGCGACTGATCGTCCCACATCCAGCCGGGGCCAAGCTGTGTGTTGCTGTAGCGTGTGTTATCAACGACGACTTTGCCTTGGAGTGTATGCACTTTCCACTGGTCGACGATCCGGTCAGCGAGTGCCTTTAACTCCGTGCCCGCCAACATCGCATTCCCACCACCGATGATTGTCAGATCGCCATGAATTGTATGGGTCTTGTCGTCAACAGTTGCGGTGACTTGCGTCGGAAAGCAATGCTCAGGCCCAAACGTATCGAGCGCACACGCAGAAGTGTAAATCTTGAGATTCGACGCTGGTGTAAAAAGCCGGTCTCCATGCCGGTCGTACAGTACCTCGCCCGTTGCGATGTCGACCACCTTTAATGCGATCGTGGTCCGTCGTGCTGTGGGATCGCTGTCGATCACTTTGTCCAAAGCGGCCGTCAGCTCCGCTTGCTCAAGTCCAACAACGGTTCCCTGTACGAACAACAACACAATGGAAGTAACTACGAAAAAAAACTTCGGCAGCAGCATGCTGATCTCCTAAAAAAGCAACAGAAAAAGAAAACAGCCGCAGATGAACGCAGATAAACGCAGGTGCGAACCCCACAACTAAACATCGGCGTCCATCTGCTGTTAATTCTTCCTTGGCGAACGGTAGCTTTTACCCTGCCAAGTATCGCGTCGCTCAAATTCAGCCTCAATGGCCCGTTTCACCGCTGGTTTGTCAAGGCACCAGTCTGGCCCCACAAAATAGTCAGGCGGTGCATCGCCGCTGATCCGCTCGACCACCATCGACTGAGGTAGCAGTTCCAGAAAATCTACAACCGTACGTACGTAATCCTCGCGCCCCATCAACTCGACTTCGCCCGCCTCGACCAGTTCAGCGAGCTTAGTGTTCTTTACGCAATAAAGATTATGCAGTTTTACCGCATTGATATTCACACGCGCCAATTCGCGCGCCGTGGCAAGCATATCGTCGTGTGTTTCGCCTGGCAGCCCAAGAATCGCATGCGCACAAATCTCGAATCCGCGTCCGCGACTACGCTCGACAGCATCGAGAAACGAATCGTGATGCTCTCCGCGATTCATCCAATCGAGCGATCGGTTATGAATCGTCTGCATTCCATACTCAACCGAGAGATGAGTTCCCTCAGCAATTTCTTCGAGCAGATCAAGCACTTCATCAGACACACAATCACTACGCGTACCGATGGCCAATCCGACAACCTGTGGATGAGAGATCGCCTCTTCATACAAAGCCCGCAACCTGTCAACTGGTGCATAAGTATTCGTCGCGGGCTGGAAATAGGCCATGAAAGTGTCGCAGTTTTTGTACCGCTTGCGCATCCGCACGATATTCTGGTCAATTTGGCCCAGGATTCCCGCTCGTGGCATTCTTCGGCTGGGGCTGAAACTGCGATTGTCGCAGAATGTGCAGCCCCCCTTGGCTACCGTGCCATCGACGTTTGGACAGGTGAATCCAGCGTCGAGGCTAACTTTTTGGACTCGGCAACCAAAACGTTGCTTAAGAGCAAAATTATAGGCATAATAGCGCAGACCAGCACCTCGCCACGCAGGCTCTAAATGACTAGTAGGTAGGTAGTTAGTTGACGACACTGAGCGATTTGCGTAGAGTAGTAGGTTGGCCAGGGGAGTTCGCACAAGATGGCCAGTCTTGCGCTTCATGCCCCCCGTTGGTGGCATGGTCTTGCACATACCAATTCTACATT
>JAJDEE010000420.1 GCA_029259975.1 Planctomycetota bacterium | reverse complement strand
ACCCGCGAACTGCTCGCCCTAGCGATTTACCCACTGCGAAAGTTCGCCTAAGTTACCCAAGTCCATGCGCACGAGGGCGTCGTGTGGGCAGGCACGCTGGCAGGCGGGGCCGCCTGATTGGTCTGCGCAAAGGTCGCACTTGGTTGCTTTGTGAATTGGCTGCTGCGTTTTTTCGTCCAAGACAATTGCACCGCTCGGGTCACGGATCTCAGCCATGCGGATGTTGTCGTAGGGGCAGCTGTTGGCACATGTGCTACAGCCGACGCAGGTGAGATCGTTGAGACGCAAGACGCCGGTTTCGTGGTCGCGTCCGATCGCGCCTGTCGGGCAGCCGATCATACAAACCGGATCGATGCAGTGCATGCATGCGTTGGCTACCATCATGGAACCATGCTGGTGCCCGTGGCGAATGAAGCGCGGGTTGTTGTCATGTGTCGCGGCACAGGCACGCACGCAATCGTCGCAGCGTGTGCAGCGATCCAAATCGACGAGCATTGCTTGCGTACCGTTGATAAATCGTCGTTCCACCAGGAATTCTAGCAAGTCGGGTTCCACATGCCCTTGCTCGCCGCCGATCGACCCGCCGTGTAAATCGCAGTGGTGATGCGAACATTGTACGGCATGTTTTTTGGCAACTTCGAGTAGTAGCGATTCACGAACCGTCGGAAAGACGTGCTGCTCTAGCACCGCTTGGGGAATTCTGATTACATCGACGTATCCCAATGCTCGCAAAGAATTGGTGTGCGTTGTTGGTTGCTTCGATTCAAAACTCTCGATCGACTCGGTTAGGCCGAAAACTTGGCCCTTGCCGAGATACGCAACCGTCCGGTGACCATGCCCGAAACGATGGCTGAGCCGCGCGAAACCGTTACGGACAAGCAGAATCCCCTCGCAGGGCGTCTCCTCTTCGACAATGAGCGGCTCGTTGACGATCGCGTCTTGCGAGGGCGTGGTAGCAGGTGATTCGAAGTTGGCATGCCACTCAAAATTGCCGTGGGTCTCGAAAATGGCCGCCTCGGCAACCGCCTCGAGCTGCTGAGCCGGCAGCTGAGCGAGTAGCGGCGTTTCGCGTAGATGGACGCGCAGACTGTTTTCGCGGTAGAGTTGTTCGATATGTTGACGCAGCGCGTCGGTACGTCGCATCAGGTCGCGCAAGCCTTGCCAGCGAATTTCCAACACGAAAACCCGGCCGTCGGCCAGCACGGTCGCGGAGCGCTGCGTTCGCGTTAGCGCCGCAAGCTCCCCAAATATTTCGCCGGCGTGGAGCGTCACACTACGCGCATCGGCCAGCGCGCGGGGCACGTCTTGCAAGAACACACGTGTCTGAGCCAAATCGGCAACAGGCTGACGGTTGCTGCTTATGAGTTTGCTGTTCGAGCTGAATTGATTGCGAACTTCCGGCAAGCGAGGATTACGCCACATGTTGGCCAACGATCGCCAGAAGCCACGTTTTTCTGACGACTGACGCCCGAGAGCTTCAGGGTCTAAGCCCTCCAAGACTACGCTGACTGTGCCGCTCAAGATTAAGAACGCACTGTGTCCGTAATCGCCTTCGCGGACGAGGATATCGCCATGCTGATAGCTGCTGATGCGCGTATCGTTTTTGAGAATTCCGCGCAGCGGCAGCGCCGTCGGAAAACGCTCGGCATCGATGCTCGCAAACGGCTCGATCTTGAGTAGCTCGTCGACATCCTCATCGCGCATCGCATCGCCAAACGGCACATCCCACCGCTGCGGGCGTGTGACGGCGATTTCTGCTGGTGATACGGTCGTGAGGGGCATGAGTTTTCTTTCTTACTGTTTGTACGCAGTGGACTGCGGCAACAGCGGGTCGAGCGCTGAAAGTCCGGCTCCGTTGGCTTTTTCTGCAAATGCATGAGCAGCCTGCCCGACAATTTTGGCTGCGACTAGTAATGGTTTGCTTTGATTGAGTTTGAGCGGAGCGTGCAAGACCGCATCGAGCGCCTGTTGGACGTGTGGATCGTCGGTGAGTTGCTGAATTTCCAAGAGCTTTTGTTTCAAGCGTGCTGCGCGCTGCGCGGAAGTGGTGCCGAAGGTTGCCTTGGTGGTTGCTTTGGCTGTGGCGCGAAGACTAGCCTCGAGATCTGCCATCACGCCAACAACGTACATCACACGCAGCTGCGATTGGGTCGCGACGCCATTGCTGATGCCGCCGGTCCGCAAAAAGTTGTGCCGGACCATACCCTGCGACCAAGCGACCAGCTCGAAGTCGCGGCTGCCTGGCGTGTGGCCGCCGATGTTGACCAGCCGTTCGTCGGGAGTGGTGTGGCAGGCCAAACACTGTCGGGCGACGAGGTACAGATTCGCTGGATTGTTCATTCCCGCTGCGACGCTCGTCTCAACACGCAGCTGATGGTGCTCGGCTGATTCCATTGCTTTGGTGAGGTTGGGTCCGCCGTAGTCGTTGTGCAGCGCTGCCCAATCTCGCGACGCGCCGTGGCACGATTCGCACGAGATGCCCGAGACCACACGCACGCGGCTCCCTTTTTGCTGCTGGGTGTAATGGCACTTTACGCAGATGTCGTTGCGTTTGACGGTCGAAAGCCCCAGTCGTTTGGTGATCGCTTTCGCTTCGGGCTTACGGTGCAACGCTTCGAACGTGGCAAAATGC
>JAJDEE010000419.1 GCA_029259975.1 Planctomycetota bacterium | reverse complement strand
GCAAAACCCGCCGTTACGGTGCCATCGCTGCTGTCGCGGGTAGGTACAACACAACGCATACAAATACCTCGCCCCTGCCAAACAAGATCGCCCAGTCGAAAACGTCTGACCTTACTTTTCTCTGCCACCAATCCATCTTCCCAAAACGCTGGCACAGCTGCGATTTCCAAGTTAAAACGAAAACGACGCCGGGCTTCTGCGAGATCGACTCCCTCGAACCAAGTCGTCACGACTTCTAAAGTCGCCGTGCTTATCAATGTTGGGCCAGGCGAATCGCAATCGTCAGGAAAACCACCTTCGATGTTCTCTGTTAACCGGCACTTCATTCCCAACACCTCACCACACCATGCCGCCAAGCTGGCTTGTTCTTCTGCAATCGCAAAACTTTGCTGTTGTCCCTCGCAGCTCAGCGTTACCTGCTGTACGTCTTCGCTATATTTTGCGCGGATAGCGTGAATCGCAGCGCAGCTTTTGCCGCTAATAAACTTTCCCCAACTGTCGACCAGGGCGTAGCGCCGATCGTGGGCCAATGCACCGTTTCCTAGCACAGTACTTGCGGTGAGATCGTGTCCGTCGAGCGACTTGATCGGATAGATAGTAATGCGATCAATTTTCGGCATAGGTTTGAATTGGGGTTAAGGTTGTGTAGCCAATTCCAGACAACGGCGCTCTGCGGCAGAAACCTCGGCCAGCAATGCTTCGGTGTCCGTCAGATCTTCGAGCAACAAATCGGGTTGGCAGGCCGCCAACTCGTCCCTCGAACTACCACCAGTGGCCACAGCCACCACAAACGCATCGATCGCTCGACCGCAGCGTATATCAGCAGGTGTATCGCCGATCACCATGACCCCACAAAGCGAAGGTTCGTTGTCTTCGGCGGCAATAAACTCCTTCGCAGCCCGTCGCGCGTCGGCGGCGATGTCGTCGCGATCTGCCCGCTGATCGCCGTAGCCGCCAAAAAGGAATCGCCCGGCCAAACCATAAGCAGTCGTCTTGGCCTGTGCGCCAAAGTTGGTGTTGCCCGTCAATAATCCAAGAGCCGTGTGGCTATCTTCTTCTAATCTGTCAAGCAGCTCCAACACACCGGGCAGCACGGCGCCCTCACAAGCAGACAGAACGTTGTCCAAACGACCGCAGTAGTCGGCATGAAATCGTTGCCAATTGGCTAGCGAAGGCTCGATCCCTGCTCGCAGCATAATTTCCTGGGCAATCGCCCGATCGCTCCGTCCAGCAAAGGCGACCCCCTCCGGGAACTTCGTCAGGTGAAAGGCCTCGCGAAAGGTCTCAGCAAAAGCAACATGTCCCGCGCCGCCCGATTGCAGCAACGTCCCATCAATGTCAAACAAAACGGCGTACATATTTTTCCCTGAGGTTGTTCACTTGTTAGTACGGAATTATAGGGCTTCCCTTGGTGCTTGACGAGCCGAACAATATCGGGCTAACGAAGCGGCGAACCGCCTCGCGACTGACGTTCGCGATTGACCTGAACTAGCGCGGCTGGCGCAACTTTCAGAAGTTTTACCAATTGCGAAGCGGTGATACCTAAGCGTTTAGCAGCATCGGAAACGGCATACTCTTTGCTGTGAATCACATCGAGTGCTTCGGCCAACAACGCGGGAAAATCCTCGTGCAGGGCACTCACCGAGATCCTGCCCCCTTTCGCACGCCGTTGCCAAAGATCGCTCGGTTGCGGAGCCGGATCGTGCCGCACCTCCAAGGCAAGCTTTATACGCAATCGTAAAATTGCCTGCTGCCGGTTTTGTTCTTGACTGCGTCGCTCGCTTGCCTCGCCACGCAGACCGGTCGGCAGGTGTTCGACGACGATGGCAGTCTCCACTTTGTTGCGGTGTTGACCACCTGGTCCAGATCCGCGCGTGCGTTTGATCTCGCACGAGGCGAGCAATTGTTCCACAGGTAATTGCGAGGGATGATTCATGCAGGAAAAGTAGCCGGAGACCCGGGGTTGATTGGGGGCAACAAAGAAATCTGGTAATTCTTCAACTAAACGAAGTGGTATGTCGTTTTGTAGCGAGAAACAGAGAAGATTCACAGAGAGGAACGCTGGAAATGATCAACCTCTGTGCCGCTTGGTGGTTACTGATCTTTTTTTCGACCTGTGTTCTGAGTAACTCCCAATACCATCGTCGCCCATGCGACCCGACTTTCCGCTACGGTCGAGATGATGCGATTCTTAAAAAATGCTCGCAAATCTCGCTACGACACTGCCGATTCTTGAATATACGCGAATGAGGCAGTTTTTGTGTACTGGCTTCATTGGATTTCTCTTTCCAAGGACATAGGAGGTCTAAGAGCATGGCCCACCAAGCACAAAATACAACGAAAACACCCCCGTTCGTCCCTTCTTTGAACGCGCCAGTCACGCTCGCGATTTTAGCAGTCATTGCTGCGTCGTATTTTGGTTTGATGCTTCCGGTGCAGAAGCATATGCAGTCGCTTGAGCGCCAGTGCAATAAGCTGGTGATCGCGGTTAAAAAACTGCAAAGCAAAGACGACACCGCTCGACACGGTCTACGGCTGATCAACTTGCTCGACGCCCAAGGCGAAAAGCTGGCCAGCGCCGAGCAGGCCTTAGTTCGCTTTTCTGCTCTCCGCGAGCAAATAATGCGAGAAGCCGACGAGATGGCTCAAGTCACCGCCGCTTTGCAGCAACTGAAGGAGGTCCGCGCAGACGTTGATCGCTACAGCCAGACACTTGCGAGCGCCGCCGCAACGTTGGGCGAAATGTCTGAAATGTCGGCATCGATTACCGCCTCCGGCGAAATCGCTCGTCAAGCAAATGGCTCGCTCGCCGCGCTCGACGACTTGCAATCGGGCTTGGGCAACAGCATTACGCAATTGGCCCAACAGCTGTCCGCCCTTGAAGTGCAGGTCGACAACCAAAGCCAAGGTTTGCCGCAAGCGAAACAGTCGCTATCGCAGATCGACGAACTTTGCAAACAGCTCGCCGAGGAAACAAAGAGCCTGGCGACAGCTCGCCAGCAGCTAGCTCAGCTGGGAGGTCTCAAGCAAGAGGTCCTAACGCAATCGGCCAACCTGCCCGCAGCCGTAGCGGCTTTGGATCAGATTTGGGATCTCAAAGAAGGCTTGCTGTTGGCCAGAGGAACCTTCGACAAAGCACAACAGTTGGCGGTCGACATGATGCTGTTGGAGCCTGTGCTGGATCAAGTCGCAAAAACACTACAGCCAGCAGCGGATGCGACGCGTCTAAGTCGTCGCGCCGCTGCCAAATCTCTCAAAACACGTCAAACAGCCGATGCGTCAACATCCACGTCGCCCTGGTCGAGTGCGATTAATGTGTTCGTAGCACTCTTAGGCACTGCCGAATGACAGTGGCTTCAAGGCGGTGTGTTCCAAATTCAATTACAACGTTTCCTTAGTTCGACTTTCGCAGTTTTTCGCCCGCGAATTACGCGAATAAGCGCGAATACGGTCATTACTTGTATCCACAAGCTGTTTGTTTCGTGATGAAAAAATACTTGTCCTGCATTCGCGTCTATTCGCGTTATTCGCGGGCAATCTTTCCATAGCAAAGTGCGAAAGTCGACCTTAGGCGAGCGGCAGATAGGTATTCACCTGCCCCAACCGACATCCATTTTTGCCACAAACGAAGTGAACCACAACGACACAACGGGCACAACGTAAAATCTTCGTTGTGCCCGTTGTGTCGTCGTGGTTAATTTATAAGCAATTCTTTCACCATCAGGTAAATTCTCTCCTGCCGCTCGCCTTAAATCACCGAGCCATCTCGGCGTTCCGCGGTGGCTCGGTGGAAACTCTTTACGACCTGTTTCTGCAGGGAATTCGTGGGAATTAGTATTTTCTTGACAATTAGTTTAATCGCAATCATAGTCGATAGAGAGCATGGGTTTGGGTAACAGATGGCCAGCGCTGTACCGGAATAACGTAGCTCTTCTCGCATTGAAGATTGCCTGCTAACAAGAGGCGTTAGCAGAGAATCTCTCCCCTACATGCAATTGCATAGATTCTACAGCATCTTGCTGCGTTGGGTTTTTAGGGGGCCACAGATTTTTGAGCGGAGAGGAATAGTTTAATGAAAATTAGTATCCATGCCAAGTTTTTTTCTAGCGGCATCGCACTCCTTGCATTAGTTGCACTGAGTTTAGTCCCGACAACAGTTTGCGCCGGTGTTTTCCACTGGGGAGATGTTGCCGGCACAGATGTCACTTTTCTGGACGTTACAGAGAACAACAACGAGGCCAGCGCACTCTTTGCTCCAATGCCCGGCTCAGGCGGACCTTTCGCCATCGGCGATACGCTCCATCTCGATCCGCAGGGATTTGCTTCACAATCGGTCAACAACACGACAGATCTTCTGGATAGTCAGCTTTCCACAACCCTCATGGCTGGATCAGGCAATTCAATCGAAAGTATTGCAATCACCGAATTCGGCGACTATTCGCTGGGCGGTTTGGCCGGCGGACAGGCTAACGCTCAAGTTGGAGCAGCGTTCTTCTGGACCGTGCTTGAAATTGACAACATCGCTGTCAGTCTCGCTACCCAAGCGACCAATCTCAATCTAAGTACTGGTGGTGGAGTCAACGGCGGCGAATATTCTCGTCCGGGCGACGACGGCACATCGATCATTTGGAACGGTGTAGCCGACATTGATGTTGGTGGCTATCTCGATAGCCTACAGATCGCAGGGAATGCGACAAAAGTTCGCCTGACTTTTGACAACACACTTCAGACGGCCGCCGACGATTTCAGTTCGGCGTTCATCAAGAAAAAGGGGGTCGACATTGATGTGAACATGAAAACCAACACGGGAGTCCCCGAGCCAACGACGGCACTGTTGTTGGGCCTTGGTCTCGCGATCGTGCCATGTACACGCCGTCGGAGCTAATCTTTCGACTACGGCATTTCCTTGCGATGGCTTAACAGCCATTTGTAAAGCTCAGGATTGTTGTATGTTTCTGTCCAGGAATTGTGCCCTGCCTTGGGGTAGATCGTGAGTCGCGCGTTGTTGCCAGCTTTATAAAGGGCATTGGCCATCTCGATCGATTCCTTGTAATAGATCGTGGTGTCTTTTCCGCCGTGAAAAATCCAGACCGGCATGTCGCCTAGCGACTCGGCATGGGCAGGTCGTCCGTAGCCGCAGATCGGCGCGATGGCGGCGAAGACCTCGGGGCGTCGCATTGCCAATCTCCAAGTGCCTTGGCCTCCCATGCTAAGCCCCGTGAGATCGACCCGCGATTTATCGACGGGCAAGGTTTCGAGTAGATGGTCGACCAATGCGCTAAGCGAGTCTTCTTGCCACCATTCGTCCTTGGGCGTTTGCGGAGCGACGATAATCATCGGCAGCTCTAGCTCGGCCACTTTCTTGAATGGCCCATGAATCTGCACTCTGTCAAGGTTCTCGCCCTGCTCGCCTCGACCATGAAGGAAGATCAACAACGGGTATTCCTTCTGCGAATCGTAGTTTGCTGGCGTAACGGTACGGTATCGCAGGCCGACCTGCTTGGTAATCGTCGTTTGGAATTCTCCGTCGGTTTGCTCGCTGCGGGCCTCCAAGGCACAGCAGAGCAGTATGGCGACACTTAGGGCTTGTATCAGTTGAAAGGAGTTCATGGCGATTCCTTAATGAGCTTGGCTGAAGGAGATGTTTCTAGCAGATTTCTTTCTGCCGAGGGGCAGCGTTTGCGGCCATCCGCTCTGGATTCTACAAAGTCGGACTGGTATTGGCAAAATTGTCAATTTTGCCCTGCCAATGCGCTTCTAAGGGACGAGTCTGTGAGGTACTATATTGCGGTTCATCTCAATCAAGGGAGTTTTTTGGCTACTATGATACCGATTTTTGCAGAAGTTGCCGGTTTTCAGGCAATTTCGGAGGGGGCAGGCGTCAGCATCGCTGTGACAGGTATGCTGATCGTCTTTTTTGCGCTAGTGATCATCAGCTTGTTTATCGGGCTGCTGCCGGTCGTTCTTACCGGGTTGGGACCGATTTTGCCACGGCTAGAATCTCATTCCCAGCCGCCAAGTGCCGCCGAGCGGACGCCCGCCGATGACGAAAAGCTTGTTGCCGCGATTGGTTTTGTCCTTCGCATGGAAATAGAGCAGGCGGTCCAAAGCAAATGACACAAATAGCCGCCCTCCCTACCCGCCAGTACATCAATCTAAGTGAGCGAACAACGGAAGCGGGCCACCCAAGAGCGAGCGGTAGCTCGCAGCACCAAAAGAGATTTGGTTGATGGATATTTTCTTCAAATTTATAGAGACCACCGGTTTTGCCCAGATGACTTGGGGCAACGCGACAATGATCGTCATTGGCCTAGTTTTTATTGGGTTGGCGATTATCAAAGATTACGAGCCGTTGCTGTTATTGCCGATCGGTTTCGGTGTGATTGTTGGCAACATCCCCACAATCGCAAGCATGGCACTGAGCGTTTACGACGAAGGCGGGATGGTCCTCGAAGATGGCAAGATAAGCTACGTTTCGGGCAGTGTGCTGAGTCTTATTTATTACGGTGTGAGCCAGGGCGTGTTTCCGCCGTTAATCTTCCTGGGCATCGGTGCGATGACCGATTTTTCGACGATGCTTTCTAATCCCAAGCTGGTGCTGCTGGGTGCAGCGGCGCAAATGGGTATTTTCCTGACACTGCTCGGCGCGATGTACTTGGGATTCACTCCCCAAGAGGCAGGAGCCATCGGCATCATCGGCGGTGCCGACGGGCCAACGGCAATTTTTCTTGCTTCGCGGTTAGCTCCAGATTTGCTGGGGGCAATTGCAATTGCTGCCTATTCGTACATGGCGCTTGTGCCAGTGATCCAGCCACCAATTATGAAGCTATTAACCTCGCGCGAAGAGCGTTTGATCCGGATGGCTCCTCCTCGTCAGGTGAGCCGACACGAGAAAATCCTTTTCCCGATTGCCGCCTTCTTGATTTGCACGTTGATTGCGCCCGGCTCACTGGTTTTGATCGGCATGTTGTTCTTTGGCAATTTAATGAAAGAAAGCATGGTGACCGAGCGGCTAGCTCAGACTGCACGCACGGCGATGATCGACATCGTGACGATTCTGCTCGGGTTTTCTGTCGGAGCAAGCACGCAAGCACAGACATTTTTACGACCCGAATCGATGTTGATCTTTGGCCTGGGGGCGGCTTCGTTTGCCGTCGCTACCGCATCGGGTGTACTGTTCGCCAAGTTTATGAATCTGTTTTTGGAAGAGAAAATCAACCCACTCGTCGGAGCGGCAGGCGTATCGGCGGTGCCCGATTCGGCACGCGTCGTACAAATGGTCGGACAGAAGGAAGACCCGCACAACTTTTTGCTGATGCACGCGATGGCGCCCAACGTCGCCGGCGTGATCGGCTCGGCGGTGGCGGCAGGCGTGTTGTGGTCGGTGTTGTCGAATTAAGAGTTTGAATTTTAAGAAAGAAGATATAGAACGCGGATGTTGCGGATTCAGCAGATTTTTGCGGATCGACCTGGAAGCGAATGATATTTGTTATCCGCGTTGATCTGTTGAATCCGCGTTTCTCCGCGTCCTGTTTTTTCTTTACCATACAAAGCCAACTCGAAATACTGAGGAATTAGCGTGGCCAAGAAAATTGACTTTATGTGTACAGCTTTCCGTGACGGCTTTCAGTCGGCTTACGGCGCGCGCGTGCAAACGCCCGTCTTTCTGCCGGCCTTGGAGGCTGCGCGCGATGCGGGAATCCAGTATTTTGAGGCAGGCGGCGGAGCGCGGTTTCAGTCGCTGTACTTTTACTGCAACGAAGATGCGTTCGAGATGATGGACGCCTTTCGCGAGACGGCGGGTCCCGAGGCCAATCTGCAAACGCTAGCTCGTGGCGTCAATGTCGTCGGTCTCGAATCGCAGCCGAGCGACGTCATTAAGCTCCATGCCGAAATGTTCAAAAAGCACGGCATGACGACGATTCGCAACTTCGACGCGCTCAACGACGTCAACAATCTCATTTACAGCGGCCAGTGTATCGTCGACGCGGGACTCAAACATCAGGTCGTGGTGACGATGATGGAGCTGCCGCCCGGCTGCACCGGTGCGCATGACGCCGATTTTTACTCGTCGATCTTAAAGCAGATTCTCGACGCCGAAATACCCTACGACTCGGTCTGTTTCAAAGACGCTTCAGGCACAGCAGTGCCATCAAAAGTGTACGAAACCATCAAGCGTGCGCGGAAGATGTTGCCCAAGAACACATACATTCATTTCCACACACACGAAACGGCAGGGGTTTCAGTACTGGCCTACAAGGCGGCGCTCGACGCGGGAGCCGACGCGATCGATCTGTCGCTCGCGCCTTGCTCGGGCGGCACCTGTCAGCCTGACGTGCTGGTGATGTGGCATGCCCTACGCGGCGGCGACTACACGCTCGACGTCGATATCGACAAAATCCGCGAGGCCGAAGAGGTGTTCAAGGAGTGCATGTCCGACTACTTCTTGCCGCCTGAGGCAACCGCCGTCGAGCCGTTGATCCCTTGGAGCCCGATGCCCGGCGGTGCCCTAACGGCCAACACGCAGATGTTGCGCGACAATGGCATCATGGACCGTTACCCCGAGATTATCAAAGCGATGAGCGACGTGGTCCGCAAAGGTGGCTACGGAACCTCGGTCACGCCCGTTTCGCAATTCTATTTTCAGCAAGCATTTAATAACGTAATGTTTGGCCCGTGGAAGAAAATCGCCGAGCCGTACGGCAAAATGGTACTCGGCTACTTCGGCAAGACACCCGTCGCGCCGGACTCAGAGATTGTCGCGCTCGCATCAAAACAGCTCGAGCTGGAACCAACGACTCGTCCCGCACTCGAAATGAACGACGAAGACCCCACCAAAGGCATTGAGGTCGCACGCAAGCAACTGCAAGAACACAAGCTTCCCGAAACCGACGAAAACTTGTTTATCGTCGCGACCTGCAAAGACAAGGGCCTTGCATTTTTGCAAGGCAAGGCCGAGTTGGGCATCCGCAAGGTCGAGCCTGCCGCTGCCAGTGGTGCGCCAGCGTCGACAGCCCAGTCGGGTCAACCAGCCGAGTATTCGCTATCGGTCAACGGCAAGAAGTATTTCCTTGCCTTCGAAGGCAACAACGTCACCGTCGACGGCAATGTCTATCAAGTTGCAATCAGCAACCGCACCGCCGGCGATCCCACCGTCACGGCAAACAATGACACAGCTACCGAGGTAACCGCGCAAATGCCAGGCGTCGTCCTACGAACCGTCGCCACGCCCGGCGACACGGTACAAGCTGGCGACACGCTGTTGGTCATTGAAGCCATGAAAATGGAAGTCGCCGTCGCAACGCCCTGCAATGGCACCGTCCGCGAGATGCTAGTTGGCGTTGGCGACCATGTTGCCAACGGTCAGAAGCTGGCGACAGTGAGTTAGGCAGGAGGGGAGTCGGACTTGCCAGGAAACTTAACCAGCTTTCTTCGCACGGTGCCACGCTGGTCCTTCATCGTAGCAAGCGAGCCATCGAGGTTGTAAGTGCGTTTGACCTGATCGGTCCCCGACACCCTTACCTTGCAAAACCTTCATCATCGCCTATCACGATTTGACCAATCGCCCACGTCCTGTCGAGAATCCACGTCCTGATTGGGTCGTATCGCATAAGTTTGATCCAGTATCGAGTCGCTAGCACAACCCCGAATCCGTTTCCGTGTGTACTCATGAAAACAGTGGTGAGAATAACTCACGATGGCAAAAATTCCACTTCCGACTGAGGCAGACAGAGATGACCCTGGGCAGGTCAACTTTAAAAACAAGCACGCCCGGCAGGATTCGAACCTGCGACCTACGGATTAGAAGTCCGTTGCTCTATCCAGCTGAGCTACGGGCGCTTATTCAATTACTGTAACTACTGGCGTCGAGCTTGTCAGCCGGACATTTTGGACGACTCTCCACAAACACTCCCTATGCGAGTCCCACGCCCAGTTAGCCGACACTCCTAGCCAGATAGAGTTACGTACGGTCGAAAGATCAAAAGAAGACGCTGCTGGCAAACGGCGCATAAAAAAGGGTCGACAAGGTGCGGGGTACCTGGCCGACCCTCGAGGGGGGAGACTACTAAGGTGGGACTGTCTCGCGATCGGATCGCAGCGTGTTGGCTTGGTCTTGGCTTTCCCGCGAAGGCCAAGCCGCCGGCCGATCGATTCTCTCTTCTACCGTCACGATAGTGTCGCAAAGCCGATGCCAAAACTCCTTCCCCTGCGAAGCTCGTTGCAGTGAATTGTTTTTGCCCCTTGCATCGTAGGAGTTTTTTCGAAGTTGGCAGATCCGCAGCGAAACCGTTACCGAACCGGCGGCTGTGGCTTTTGTAATTCCGGTGTCATGACGTTGTAATTTTTACCGCTAGCAGCGAACTTCTTGCTAGCAAAGTGCGTAGAATCTTGTCTAGCGGTCTGGAGAGTCACCTGTTTCGATCCGCTGCGGCTAGCTATGATAGGCATCGCCCCACTGCTAGCTAGTAACCGACCCTACGGATCCCCAGCCCCCAATCCCCAGCTCCCAATCCTAGCCCTAATTGCCCCTGATGCTACTCCTTGAAGATGTTCGCAAGTCGTACACCGAGCCTAACGGCGAGACGTTGCCAATCCTCGACATTCCACGGTTCGAGCTGGCAGCCGGCGAGCAGGTGGTGCTACGCGGGCGGAGCGGCTGCGGCAAAACAACGCTCCTGAATTGCATTTCGGGCCTGACGACTGTCGACGCGGGGCGGGTCGTGATCAATGGCACCGATGTGGTCAAACTGCACGAAGTGGCCCGCGATCGATTCCGAGCGCGTTTTATCGGCTTTGTTTTTCAGACGTTTAATCTGTTGCCGGCGTTTACGGCATTAGAAAACGTGTTGCTGGGCATGACATTCACGGGACAAAAAAAGGACAGCAGCCGCGCCGAAAAATTGCTTGCCGACGTGGGGATGAGCCATCGGCTCACTCACAAACCTTCGGCACTATCGGTGGGCGAACAACAGCGTGTCGCGGTCGCGCGGGCGCTGGCCAATCAGCCGAGGCTACTACTCGCCGACGAACCGACCGCCAACATCGACCCGGCGCATCAACAACAAGTCATCGACCTGTTACGCAAAGCTTGCGACGAAGAACAGGTCGCGATGCTGCTAGTGACGCATGCGCCAGAAGTCGCCGAACAATTTGAACGTATTGAGTCTCTGGAAGAAGTCAACCGTGCCATTGCTACGAATGTGGTTTGATAGGTTTGCATGAAAGCTTGGGCGGGGACGCCAAGGCTCGCAGATTTTTTTATTCTTCAATCATAAATCTCACATCGAATATTCCTCACTATGTCTTTCTGGAAAATTGCTTGGCGAAATATGCAGCAGCGAGCGTTGGCCTCGTCGCTGACGGGGCTGTCGATGGCGCTTGGCGTAATGTTGATGGTGCTGGTGATCGTTATTCACAAAGTGACTGTCGATCAGTTTAATCGCGACGCTCAGGGCTATCATCTCATCGTCGGCGGCGCTAAGGGCGGCGACGTTCAACTGGTGATGAACACAGTTTTTCACATCGGTCAGGCGATCTATCCGATTCCTTACAAATACTACACCGATTTTGTTGACGGGAAGTATGCGACCCTTACCAAGGCTGCGGTGCCATACTGCATTGGCGATAGCTATCACAAAGATGGCAACAAGTTTCGCGTCGTGGCGACCACGCCCGAGTTGTTCGAAAAAATCGCCTACGGTGCTGACGACGAAGGCAACGATTTGCGTTACGAATTCAGCTCAGGCCACAATTTCAATGCGGACCATTTTTTTGAGGCAGTCATTGGTTCGATCGTTGCAAGCAAAACGGGTATGAAAGTCGGCGACAGCTTTCAGCCGACACACGGATTGAGTTCTGGTGGTGATAAGCATACCAGATTCAAAATCGTCGGCATCCTGGCGCCAACCGGTACCTCGAAC
>JAJDEE010000418.1 GCA_029259975.1 Planctomycetota bacterium | reverse complement strand
ATTCTTGAAGTGATGTTCACCGGCATGGCAAAGCCGCGACTGGGGACGGTTGATGCGATATTGATGTCGATGCCTGCTGTGGTGTACGTGCTGGGGCTTTCGGGCGCGATCCATATCGTTAACTACTACCGCGATGCCCGTCGCGAAAGTGGTGTGCATGGCGCGGCAGAGACCGCAGTCAAACTAGGTTGGGGGCCAAGTACCTTGGCCGCTTTCACGACAGCCGTCGGCCTAGGTTCGCTTTACACGAGCGATATTTTGCCGATCAAAAAATTTGGTATGTTCACTGCGATTGGCGTCCTGGCGACTGTGGTGGTGCTATTTACGATCTTGCCGGTGTTTTTACATCGCTTTCCAGTTAGCGAAGACCTCGTGAAACGTCAATCCGGAGGGCACGGCGGTAAAGATGAGAGCCATTTGCCTATTTGGGCACGGCGGATTTTTGGCTTTGTCATTCACCGTCACGCGCTAACTTGCGCCGTTTGGTTCGCAGTGATGAGTGTGTTCGCCATTGGATTTACGAAAATTGAAACCTCAGTGAGCCTGTTGAAGCTGCTCGACGAGGATACCGACCTGATTCACGATTACGCTTGGCTTGAGCAGAACCTCGGCAATCTGGTGCCGATGGAAATCGTACTGACGGTGCCTACCGAACGTTGCCGCTCGGCTGACGAAAATGCAGAATCAGACGGACTGCAGTATCGGGATACGATGCTCGAACGTCTGAATATGGTGCGAGACATTCAAAGGCGTGTCGAGGCACTTCCAGAAGTCAGTCGCAACATGTCGATCGCGACCTATACACCCAAGAGTACCGACACGGGGATCACTAGCGCTAACAGGAGTGCTGATTACGCCAAAAACAAGAGCCTAGAGGATAGTCTCGAGCAGCTACTCGAAACTGGCTACCTACATGTCGAGCAGTTAACTGACGACGCCGGTCGGCAGGTCGGCAGAGAATTGTGGCGTCTGAGTGCCCGTGTGGCCGCCTTAGGAGAAAACTCCGAGGGAGTCGACTATGGCGATTTTGTCAAAGAACTTAAGAAGGCCGTCGATCCGGTCTTGGTCGCCTATCAACAACGAGACCTGATCATCACGGCGCTCCATCAAGCCGAAAAGAAACTCGACGGAGCACGACTTTGCATTTTGTACCGCGACCAGAGCGACGATCCTGAACTGAAAGAATCGTCACAAGAGTTTGTGCTACGCGACTTACTTCGACGTAGTGGAGTGGTGCCGCGTGCTTTACCCGACGGAAAAAAAACTACCGGTGTTACAACCTATAATTTGGCGAAGCTGGACGAACACGAAACAGAAGCGGAGTACATGGACCGCGTGATTGGATTGCTTCGGGAGCAAGACGCGCTAATCATTGTCTCTGCGGGTAGCGACCCGCGCGCCAGGGACTTGGCCAATGGTGGGCTTCAGGTGATTGATGTCTCGACGGTACCGGTTTATGAAACTTCCGCTGCTGTGCCGCTATCTACGACAAGCGGCCCACGACCCATTCGCGCCGTTTACACGGGTATGATTCCGGTCGTTTACAAAACACAGCGTCAGCTACTCGTTAGCTTAAACGAGAGCATCATGTGGGCAACAGTGCTGATCGCCGTGGTGATGATGTTCGTTTTGCGCAGTCCGATTGCCGGCTTGACCTCAATGATTCCCAACGTCTTTCCGATCGTCATGATCTTTGGCGCGATTGGTTGGCTTGGCATCAAGGTCGACATCGGTATCATGATGACCGCCAGCGTAGCACTTGGCGTAGCGGTGGACGACACGGTTCACTTTCTCACATGGTTTCGCCGTGGGGTGAAGCAGGGCCTCGATCGCGTACAAGCAGTCATGTTAGCGTACGATCGGTGTGCAACGGCGATGCTACAAACCACGATTGTCGGTGGACTTGGCTTAGCTGTTTTTGCAACAAGTACCTTTACGCCGACACAACAGTTTGGCTACCTAATGATCTCGATGCTCGGCGCGGCGCTTGTTGGCGATCTTTTGCTGTTGCCAGCAATCTTAGCTGGACCGATGGGGAAATTCTTTGGCGGCGCTGCCCCAGAACCAGGTGCAGCGTCGGGTTGGAGCCAGGCCCCCAATCTCAACGCTTCTTCGCAAGCTGCCGGGCTGGTGCAACGACCTGTGGAGCCCTCGGAGCCGATTGCAAACCCTGCTGAGCCGATTAGCAACGAATTAATTCAAGCCGAAGCGACCAACAAACCGTCTCATGACTTACTCCAAGGCCCTCACGCTGCGTTACACGCCAAACTGCGAAAACTACGACGCGAAGGACAACATCACGACGAACGGCAACAGGACTCGGTCTCCTCGTAAGCGAACGCCTCTCGTTGCTGTCGACGGCCTTTCTCGTGGTGAGAACGAAGATGTATCAGTTGGTCATTCTCCTCGCGCAATACCCACTAAATCCGTATCTCGCGGCCAGAGCTATCTTCGCACTCAATTTTGTAAAACTCGGGCGACACGTCCTCGCGACCGTGAACCATGACGGTCATGTTGTGTTCGTCTTCGAGGTTGGCTAGTTCACGACGTTTGCGGTTGTTGAGATACTTGCTGACTTCTTCTTCGACGGTGACCGTAATTTTGGTGGCGCGTTCTTGCTGGGCGGTCATGATCAGCTTACGGATGACCTCGATTGCCATGCTTTCCGCCGATTTTACCAGACCAGCGCCTGTGCAGCCGGGACATTCTTTGTAGACACTACGTTTCAGACTGGGTCGAATCCTCTGGCGAGTCATTTCGATAAGTCCAAACGGACTAGTCCGCAAGATTTTGGTCCGAGCACGGTCGCGCTTGACAGCGTCGCGTAGTGTATGCTCGACAGTGCGGCGGTAGCGTTCGCGACGCATGTCGATAAAGTCGTTCACGACCACTCCGCCCAAGTCACGTAACCGTAGCTGTCGGGCGATTTCTTTGGCGGCGATTTGGTTGAGTTTGAAAGCGGAGTCTTCGGCTGATCCACTAGTGCGAAAGCTGCCACTGTTGACGTCGATCGCCACTAAGGCTTCGGTCTGGTCGATCACTAGCGAGCCACCACCTTTAAGTGGCACTTGACGTTGATTGATGCGAGAAATCTCTTCGTCGAGCTGGTATTTGTGAAAAAGGGGCTCTTTGCCTTCGTAAAGGTGCAGACGATTTGCATACCGTGGCATCACCACTTGCAAAAACTCTTTTGCCCGTTCGTATGCTCCTGGCTCGTCGATATGAATTGAATCAACATCGCTCGTGAAGGTATCGCGAATGGTTCGAATGATCATATCGCTTTCTTCGTAAATGTCGATCGGCCCCGGCATTTTTTTGATGCGACGAACGATTACTTTCCATAGCCGCAACAAATAGGCAAGATCGCGTGAGAGTTCTTTTTTGGTCCGATCGGTACCTGCGGTGCGGACAATAAAGCCAACACCTTTGGGTGGATTCAATTCGCGGAGAATATCGCGCAAGCGGCGTCGGTCGTCGTCATCTTCGATCTTTCGCGACACGCCGATCCGTCCCAGCGCCGGCATCAACACTAGGTACCGTCCCGGAATGCTGATGTATGTCGACAACGTCGGGCCTTTAGTACCAATACCTTCTTTGATGACTTGTACCAGCACTTCGTCACCGCGACGAAAGATGTCCTGAATCGGAGGCTTAATGCGTGGGCGGACGCCGGGACGAACCTTGTTGCGTGTGGCGGTTTGGGTGCGCCCATTGCCTCCCCCATTGTTGCTATCATCGGAGGAGCTTCTTTCCTGCTTGGGTGGATTTTGGGTGCCGTCGGGCTGGATCGGCTTGTTCGGATCGAAGCCGCCTTGACGAAAATACTGTGACTCGACATCACTGATGTGCAAAAAGCCATTACGACCGACACCAAAGTCGACGAATGCCGCTTGGATGCTCGGCTCGAGATTGACGATTTTGCCTTTGTAGATGTTACCGACGTAATTGTCTTGGCTGCTGCGCTCGACATACAGTTCTTCAAGCTGGCCATCTTCAACAATCGCAATCCGGCATTCCTCCGGCTGAGCGACATTAATCAGCATTTCTTGTTTCATGGAATTCTTTCAAGCTTGTAGGAGTTCGTCGTTAGCGTCGGCGTCAACGCCGCAAACTGGGATCGGCGTTGCCGTCGACGCTAACTCGCTACTCATAGTGGAAATTCGGGAAATACTTTGGATAGTTCTTCTTTGAGGTATGTTTTAATGACTCGCGCACTTTCTAATGAGCGTACGCGTTCTGCGACTTCTTCGCACTTTTCGATGGTTACACTACGGCATACCCGTTTGACTTCGGGCACTGCTGCTGGTGTTACGCTTAGGCTGCGCAAGCCGATGCCGAGCAGTAGCATCGTGTACATCGGATCGCCGCACATTTGGCCGCACATGCTGATCGGCACGCCACTGCCTGTGGCTGCGTTGACAGCCATTTCGATCATGCGAATAACTGCGGGATCGGCAGCCGTGTAAAGATTCGCAACATCCTTGTTGCTCCGATCAACCGCTAGGCAGTACTGAATCAGATCGTTGGTGCCGATGCTGAAAAAGTCGACTTCTTCGACAAAGCGATCCATCATTATCACCGCCGAAGGCACCTCGACCATCATGCCGACTTTCACATCACGATCAAACGGAATGCCTGCTTCCTCTAAATCCTCCATCGCATCTGCCAACACCATCCGTGCCTGACGGAGTTCCATGATCGTGCTGATCAGCGGGAACATGATGCGTACTTCGCCCAAAGTGCTGGCACGCAAAATTGCGCGAAGCTGAATGCGAAACAAGTCGCGATTACGCAATGCAAGCCTGATGCTTCGCAAACCGAGAAACGGATTGCGTTCATCTTCGGGATCTGGCAACGAACGCATTTTGTCCGCCCCTAGATCAAGGGTACGCATCACAACTGGCTTATCTTTCATCGCCTGAACGACAGAAGAATACGACTCGAAGTGCGTTTCTTCCGAGGGATCATCATCGCGACCCAAGTAAAGAAACTCGGTACGGTACAATCCGATGCCGTCCGCGCCACGTTCCTGGCATTGTTTCACTTCGTACGGAAACTCGATATTCGCCAAGAGCTGAATGCTTTGGCCGTCCATGGTTTCGGCAGGTAGCTCGCGTAACGTGCCGAGTTTGACAGCCAGATTGCGCTGTTCTTCGACTTCGTGTCGATAGCGGGCGAGCGTTTCTTCGTCGGGATGCAGAACAATCTGTCCCTGATCGCCATCGATAATGACCGTATCGCCACCAGAAACGTCGACCAGGAAAAGGCCTACCCCGACTACGGCAGGAATCCCCAGGCCCTCGGCGACAATTGCCGTATGGCTACCTGGCCCGCCGACTTCTGTGACCATCCCGAGCGCAAACTCGGGATTGAGATTGGCTGTTTCGCTGGGTGTTAGATTGTGTGCCAACACCAACACAGGCGAAGTTACCTGGGAGAGTTCTTCGCGGCTGCGTCCCAGGAGATTTCGAAGAATACGTTTTTCGATGTCGAAGATATCGTTCGCCCGCTCAGCCATGTACTGACCTTTGAGCGACTGAAACACTTTGGCATACCGGCGTAGCGCGCGGCTAACGGCATATTCAGGCGAATAATGCCGCGAGCGGATCATCTCTTCGATTTCTTCGTGTAGACGAGGATCTCGAAGCATTTGCAGATGTGCAGAAAAAATCGCAGCGTAGTCGTCGCCAAGTTGGTCGGCGACTTGCTGACGATTGTGCTCGACTTCGGCAACCGCCGCCTCGAAAGCGAGGTTAAGTCGCTCAAGTTCTTCCTCGACCGCATCGCGCGGCAAGAACCGACGGGGGATCCGAAATCCCTCGTTGTCTAAGACCAGTGCCTCACCGATCGCGATACCAGGCGATACGGCTATACCTTGGAGGCGTTCCATTGCGCCCTCACTACGGAGCGCCAGCAAAGACTGCCAGTGGGCACAGTGATCGTGATCGAAAAAACGGGCAGGCAGCGTCTTTTGCTCGCTCGACGAGCAGAGCTAAACGCCGATAGCTAAGCCGGACGGTGCGGTAGAAAACTTGCGATTGAGTTTCGACCCAAATTGTACCGGTCGATGAAGTTACTACGGACAGGCATGTGTTTTTTCTTTCACGTCGAGTGCCGACCAGCTCTTCTCTCGGCTGGGCGCTAACGTGTTTTGTTGTGGCCAAGGTTGCCAGGAAACCGTCACCAGAAACGTGGTGGCCGACGTCAACAGGCGATATTTCACGCGACTGTCGCGACGTCCTTACGGTTCGTTACCCTGTACTTCCTTGGCTTATTGTTTCATCGGTTGCAAAATCGCTCTCGACCAATCGTACAAGCGCCTCTAGAGCAGCTTCGGCATCGTCACCTTCGGCCAGCAGGGTCAATTCTGTTCCCTGCACAGCACCCAACGTTAGGATGTGCAAAATGCTCTTAGCGTCGACGCGATGGTCTTCGCGAATCACTTCAATAGTTGAATCAAACTGTAACGCCAGCCGCGCAAACAGCTCCGCAGGCCGAGCGTGTAGGCCTTGGGGGTTGCTGACGACTACATTTTTTTCTGCTGCTGACATTCCTTTTTCACTTACACAAATTGGTTATTGTCAGCTTCTTCAAGCAATTGCCAGACATCAGCCGGGGCTTTACTTTGCTTGAGGAAGCGACAAAAAGTCTCGTCGCGTAACTGACGAGAGATGTTTTCTAGTGCCCGGAGATGGTCTCCAGGCCGATCGGGCGGTGAAACGAGCAAAAACAATAGGTGTACTTTTTCGCCATCAAGGCTGTCAAAGTCGACACCCGCCTCGCTGACCGCGACCGTACCTACTAGCTCGCTAACGCTGGGGTGCTTGGTATGAGGGACTGCAACCCCCCTGCCTATGCCCGTGCTTCCAAGCTCTTCACGCTTAAGAATCGCTTCAACGATACTATCATGCTCGTCTTCGGCAATCTTGCCAGCTTCGAGCAGGGCTGTGGCCATCGACCGAATCACTTGCTCTTTGTCGTCTACGTCAATGCTGGTGCGAATCGCTTCGCGGCTTACAAAATCAACAAACTTCATGACTTCTCTCTAATCTCAGTCACCTTACAAGGGGACACCTATAGGGACAACGATAGCAACGGGTAACGTCGGGACTGCGTTAGTCGTCGGCGTCTTCGTGTGACTCGGACTCCGAGGCTACTTCATCTCCCATTTGCCGGGAAACGCGTTGCTGGGAATGGCGATGCTTCTGTTGGACTTTCTCTTTGTACTTGCGTAGCTGCTGTTCGATTTTTTGAACGGCACCGTCTGTCGCCGATATCAAACTTTCCGATTTATTGTGGGCAACAAAATCATGTTTATGCTCTGCCGAGACCATAACCTCAACAGCAGGCTCATTTTCGTCCTGCATATCAACTACTAATTCGATGGACATTAGGCGGTCGAAGTAACGGCTCAGCTTCTCAGCTTTGCTTTTTAGTTTCTCCTGCGTCGATTCTGCTAATTGACCATGACGAACCGAGATGCTCACCTGCACTGCGGACTCCTTCTTTAAGTGCTATTCAACTCTTACCTTACTACAGCTCAGAAGACCGAAAAATCGGGCGACAGAGACCGGTAAGCACTCCATTCTAGCGATATTGTGGTCAGGAGACAAACGGTCTCTAACCGCAGAAATAGAGGGTTTGAGAGTATGTGGGGGCTGGGACCAGGGCGTCCCAACCTACGGCACTAGCTCACCATTCTTAAATTCGTCCAAGAGCTTCCGTAGGCGGATTTTGCGATTTTTGCTCGAATCGGCAGGGCGATAGCCCTTCGCCTTATGAGCAATCTCTTGGATATTATGGATAGCAAGAACCCGATAGTCGAGGCTATCGTGGTCGAGCCATTTGAGCAGCTGGGCCACCGCCCCGTTTTGGATCGCCTCGCGAGATTCACCAATCTGTTGACGATTGTAGCCAAACACCATTTCCATCAAATCTTGGGCGGCTTCATCACCGCGAATATTCACGAATGCCTGACGAACTCGCTTCGCATCATCAGGGCTTAGAGCGATTGCCTGTCGCAACGACTTGATCAGCGAATCCCAAGCACGACTTTGGCCGCTATCGTTCAGCGCCAAAATCAGTGGCTCAATCTCGCCAACATAAACACTCGAGGCCGCAGCAAGCATTCGCACTTCCTTGCGTCGACCCAGCCCTTTGCCCTCGGTGAGTTCCAACAGCCGAATTCCAACCGGCCGACCAGTTTCCAGTTCTTGGGCCAAGTCTTCTCGAGCGCTACGCTGCATTCCGGTCAGTTGATCATCGCCGATCCAAGCTGGTAGCTTGTCGAGCTGCTCGGGAATCTCGTCGATACCATCTATGGTTTCCCACACCGACGGAGCTTGTACCGTTTGGGTACCGCCTGCTGCTGTAGGCCACTGGACACTCCCGCTCGTCAAATACCAAGTTGCTTTGATCGACGCGGCTTCGTTCTCGTAGTCACTTCCTGGCACAAACTCTCGCTCGACATCGACGGCCAAACTCGCCGAACCCAATAGATGGAATTCTCGCCGTTGATCATCGATCTGTATGGCAAGCTGGCTGCCCTTCAACCCGGCATTCAGCATGAGACGACCGTAGATGATCTCCAAAGTTAGATCCGAGTCGTTCGACGAGGCATCGAACTTTTCTAGCGGGATTCTCAACCGCGTACCGCCCGAGAGATAAGTGTTCACATCCGCCAACACGACATGGGTAAGAAAGTGAGGCAACGTCATCAGTACATCGCCGGTGGAAATTGCGCTTCGAGGTGGCAATCGAACCCATTTGTTTTGTGAATTGTTGTGAATCAAAAGCAAGTCGTTAGTACCAAGATAATTCCCCAATCGCTCTGGTCCGGCTGGCACTGGCAAGATTGGATCCTCGGCATGGGCCGCTTCTGTCGATGCGGTAGCACCCTCCGTTATCGCTGGACTAGTCGCCGCTGCAACCAGTATTGGCTCTTCAGTAGCAGTGTCAGCCATCGTCTCGGGGCCATCGGGTATTTCCGTTTCAACAACCGACGGTACCGACGCTACGGCTACAGCAGGCGATTTGGGATCAGCAATTTCCTTGGCGATTTCAATTGCCGGCTTGACCGCAGAAGGGGCAACTTTGGCTGGGGGAGAAGATTCATCAGCAGGCAAAATCAATGGAGCGCTACGCGTAGGTTCGTCTGTCGCAGTCGGTTTGCTTGGCACATCGGCCAAAGCCTTTGTCGTGCTATCATTGTGTACAAAGGCCGGCGCAGTACTCATGGAATCTTCTTCCACAACATGTGCGTTACCTGTCGCGTTGCCAAGATCCTCGAGGTCTATATCTACACTTGCCTCGCTCGTGTCGTATTGATCAGCTCCACTCATGACCAGCTCTTCCGATAGCTGCGCTTCTGGAGCAGTTACAAACCAAAAAATAACCACCGCGCCAATCGCCAAAAAAGTTGTTACTATCGCCATGCGGCGACTATGGCGTTTGGAGGCAGTCGCTTCGCGCAAGTAGTCGGGAACCTCGTGATGGCTGGACACGCTGGTTGGTTGTGCTACCACACCGGCTGAGGGTGACGCGACAGGGGCAGATGCCTGTACAGGAGGAGCGGCCAGTGGTGGGGCGTGGGCCGGCTCGATGCGTAGCTTTTGCCCACTGGCCAGCCGCGCGGGCAATTGGTACATACGCGACTTGAGGTCTGCGTCGACCTCAGCCGGCTCGCCCAAGACCATGGTCAACACATGGTGACACGAGGCAACTTCGGCGAGGTGCATGTCAGACTCAGTCCCAGGTTCGAGGCACATTCGCTCAAAATCGGCTACTTGTTCCGGTGGCAAGGTGTTGTCGAGGTACTCGGCGACCGAGTTGGCATCGCCCAGGTCTAATGTATCTAACACATCGTCACTGCCATCAGACAAAACTGCCGGGGCACCTAGCCGCAGCCGACGAACCGTGTCGCGGGAGCGGTGGATTAGCTCGGTGGCAAAATCGCTCGCTTCGATCTTTCCCCCCAAGTCTTCGTGATCGGCAGGCTCAAGAATATCGTCCATGTAAGCCAACAAAGTTCGGAGCGTGAGTCTCATAGAAACCTCTGTACGAAAATCAGTGATTGGGCGCTGGCAGGTACTCCAACACCTCGCCTGCCTACTCCAATAGTGGCGATTGCGAAGAGAATTCGTACAAGAAACTGGCGAAAATATCTGCGTTTTTCCATAAGATCCTATGAGATTAGGACTTACGTACTCTACGATTCGCCGCAGGCAGCGCTATCAGGGCAAATAGCGAAACGCCCAACTGCAAGCTGGCTACCAACCCGGGGTGCAGTGATGGCGGACCCTGGGGCCTGGGTCTCAATCGCAATACGCTACTCGGCTCCCAACCATCGACGGTCCGCACCCAGGCGACCTGAGTTGCCTCGGCAGAGGCCGGGCGTTGGCCCTGGGCATCTCGCAGCTGAACTAAGCAGGCACTGAGTGCAGCGACAACGACAATGGTGAGACAAAATCGCAGCAAAAGAAGAATCCTCTGGGACGAGTGGTAATGAAACTGTCATTTGCAAGCCACATGCCCTAGCGGAGCGTTCAAGAGGAATTTGCTACCAAAAACGCTAGATAATCACAGGAAAACGCACTTAAAGAACTCTAGCGGCAGTCGCGCCAACGTTGCCAAATCACAACGTGCGCGCCGATAAATGTTGCGAATCATCAACATAATCGCCGTCCCTGCCGGGGATGAAACCACCGTCCTAACTCATTTGAAACGGAGTTGGACGAATAGATTAGTTCACCGCACCAAAATCCCACGTGAGAAATCGAGTGTGTAAGACGCGTTGGTCACCTAATCAAAAATTGCGTGCGACGCAAGAGTTTATGCCGCCGATTTAACCGACAATTTCGGTCAACTCAAAATAAAATCCGTTAGCAGTTAGCCACGCTAGAGTTACGACACAAAATGACTACGCAAATTTTGGCGCCGGCGAATTAGCGAGTAGAATGAAGGAGAAGCTTTTCAATATTCTTTTTCACACATACACGGGCCAGAGGCCCGACGCTTCGTGCGGGCAGCAGGTGCCTGGCGTTGCTGGAGTTTTTTGCGATGGCTGGCAATATCAAAGAGCAGTGCCTGAGAGAGAGCATGCGACGGTCGCGTCGCGAGGCAGAGGGCTATCTTGAATTGGGCATGCCGCTGCATGCCTTACAATCGCTAGAAAAAAAACAACCATTGATCGATAGCGACGCCCGTAGCTGTTATTTGCGAGGAGAGGCCCTGCGTGAGATGTGTCGTTATCGCGCAGCCATCGATCCGCTACATCGAAGCCTTGAACTGATTCCCGACGACATCCATACCTGGATGGCACTGGCTTGGTGCTACAAACGGGTGGGAAAAGTTGATCACGCCATCGACGCGCTAGAACGGGCCATCGACGTAGAACCAGGCAATGCAATTCTCCATTACAACTTGGCTTGCTACTGGAGCCTTGCCCACAATCCTCGCATGGCATTACGGTATCTTGCCAACGCCCTAGAGATCGACGGCAACTTCCGCGACTTTGTCAATGACGAACCCGACTTCGATCCGTTACGTCGTCACCCGCTGTTTCTGAGCTTGACGATGATGGGGTAATGGTTTCGTCCGACACTTTAGACGAGTGGCAGTTGAGAATTTACCCGATGGCGAAAGAATTGCTTAAAAATTAACCACGACGACACGACGGGCACAACGTAGATTTTACGTTGTGCCCGTTGTGCCGTTGTGGTTCACTTTGTTTGTAGCAAAAATGGATGTTGGTTGGGGCAGGTAAATACCTATCTGCCGCCGCCTTACAAACATGCAATAAAAAACCCCGGCCGACACAATAGCGTCAACCGGGGTTGTCTTTTAATCAAGTACTAGGTTGACCCTAGT
>JAJDEE010000417.1 GCA_029259975.1 Planctomycetota bacterium | reverse complement strand
TTGGCGAGTCTTATATTGAAAACGAGGGGCTCAGTTACGAATATCCTTCATTTCGCCTAGAGGGTCGCACACGTCAAGCAGTTTTAGAGACACGCCGAGGCGAAACCCGCGGCTCAGGCGAAGTCTGGGTCGTCTATGATTTCGAGTCGTTTCACGGCTCGCCGGGGCAAGATGGCGCTCGCAACTTTTTGTACCTCGACGGGCATGTTGATGCGCTAATCGTTGCTAATTAAACCCTTTTTCCTTCAGAAAAATCACTACCGCTAGCGTCGACGGCAACGACAAACTGGAACAAAACTATGAACAAAAAGAACACGCTCGCCGCAACCATCATCCTCGCATTACTAGCAGGAGTTGCTTGGGCCTTGTTCTCTGGCGAAGATGCTGAGCTTGTCGAGGCAAAGCAAATGCGAGACGAGATGCTCCAAAAGATTGATACACTGAGTTCCGAGGAGCGAAAATCTGGAAGAGAAGCAATTCGCGAAAAAATGAACAACTTTTCCCCAGACCAACGTCGCGAATTTGGACGAGGCTTTCGTCAGTTTTTTATGAAACGCATCGACAAGCTTTTGACTATGCCGCCTGAAGAGCAACAGCAAGAACTCGACAAATGGATCGACCGCATGGAAGAGATGCGCGGGAATCGCGAGGCGCGAGGCAATGAAGGGCGCAGCGATCGTGGTGGCGACATCACCTCAGCCGAGCGCGACCAGCGTCGCAAAGGGCGACTCGACCGCACGACGCCCGAAATGCGTGCCAAAATGGATGCGATGAAAGACTTGATCAACAATCGCCGCGAGGAACGAGGGTTAGAACCGATTAAGGGGCCGCGCGGAATGTTCGGCGGTGGTCCGCGGCGCTAAAGCAGATTAGTAGGTTCGTATTGTGCCAGCTCTTCGACCGACACCAGCTGCTGAAAGCTCCCCGAGCGAAAGCCTTCGAGGTCGAGTGTCACGTAGCGAAAGCCGAGTTCGCGAAGGCGGTTGGTGATGACGTTGCGGATAGATTCTTCGCAGAGTATTGTTAAATCGGCAAGGCTGACTTCTAGGCGGGCGAGATCGTCGTGGTGGTAGCGGACTCGCACATTTTCTAGGCCGAGTTGGCGTAGCAGTTGCTCAGCAGCGTCAATTCTAGCTAGGCGATCTGGCGTGATATTGAGACCATAAACAACCCGGCTCGAGAGGCAGGGCGTTGCGGGTTTGTCCCAGACTTCGAGATTCCACGTTTGGGCGATTTGCCGAACGGCAGCTTTGTTGAGTTCGCATTCAGCCAACGGGCTTCGGACATGATGTTCAGCGGCAGCTTTCAGACCGGGGCGAAAGTCGCTCGTGTCGTCGGTGTTGGCGCCGTTGAGGATGGTCTCGACGCCCAGCCCGACGCCCAACGTTTTGAGTTGCTCGTAAAGTTCCGTTTTACAGTGCCAGCAGCGGCTAGGCTGGTTTTCGAGATAGCTGTCCTGACTAAGCTCGTCGGTGGCGACCGTCTGGTGGCGGATGCCGATTGCTTGGGCGATGCGCTGAGCAGTTTCTAATTCGCCACTCGCCAGGCTCGCGCTAACGCCTGTCACGGCGAGGGCACTTTCGCCCAGCGCCAGAAACGCCGCCTTCGCAACGACTGCACTATCCACACCGCCAGAGAAGGCGACGAGGCAACTCGGCAGCTCGGCAATCAGCGTGACGAGACGATCTTGTGGTGCGGTCTTATTAGCCATGATGGACTTTCCCTAGTTCATTGGAACACGGCAGGATCGAAATGTGAAGAGGACCATCGTCAGGCAAATTACAAAGTCGAGAAAATTGTGTGAGCCTGACGGAAATATAAAATTCAGTAGTTCTAAAAACAAGGGAAGAACGCTAATCTTCGCTAATCTGCACTAATCGTATTAGCGAAGATTAGTGCAGATTAGTGTTCCAAATTACAGTTTCTGGTCTTTCTTTTTTGAATGTCCAGTATTGCAAGAGGTCTGAGATTACAACGCCTTCGGTCAGGCCGTGCGCGCCGGGGTGAGGGAGATCTCGGCGCACACATTGCCTTGACCAATCGCCGTCTTACGACGGACTGCCATAGGCGTGCATGCCGTGTTCGGTCACGTCCAAGCCTTTTTGCTCTTCTGCTGCTGACACTCGGAGGATGCCGATGCTCTTTAGTACTGAGAACAGAATGAACATCGTCACAAAAGACCATGCACAGATGGCCAAAGTGCCCGTCAGTTGGGTGCGAAAGCTGGTTGCAGGAGCCCAATCGACTGCTTGCGGTCCCCACAGTTTTTCGGCAACTGACAATGTCGTATAGCCATTGGGAAGGATTCCCATCGCCATACAGCCCCAGATTCCACAGATGCCGTGAACGGGGAAGGCCCCCACCGGATCATCAATCTGAAGTTTATCGAGCAGCAAGACGGCAAAAGTCACTAGTACCCCCGCGACGATGCCAACAACAATCGACATCCAGTCGGTCATGCAGTCGCAGCAAGCGGTGATGCCAACAAGCCCACCCAAGATGCCATTGAGGCCCATCGAGAGATCGGGCTTGCCGAACATAAACCAGCTAAGCAGTGTGGCACACAGGCCACCTGCTCCGGCGGCAAGTGTCGTGGCAACGGCAATGTGCATTGTGGCGTCGATATCGCCAGTGCCTTGGAAAGCCAACTGGCTGCCGGGGTTAAACCCGTACCAACCGAACCAGAGAATGAACACGCCCAGCGCCGCAAGCGGCAAGCTATGGCCAGGCATCGGCACGCTTTTCCCGTTTACAAAACGGCCAATCCGTGGTCCCAGAACCAGCGCTCCGGCGAGTGCAGCAAAGCCACCTACGCCATGCACGACTGCCGAGCCAGCGAAATCTTTGAAACCCATTTGGTCAACCCAACCACCGCCCCATTTCCAGTAGCCGCTGATCGGGTAAATCAGGCCTGTTAGTACAGCACTGTAAACTAAGTATCCGGCAACTTTCATGCGTCCCGCAACAGCACCCGAAACAATGGTTGCGGCCGTTGCTGCAAATACTGCTTGAAACAGCCAGTCGACTTTCGGGCTGAAAGTGCGATCGGCGGCGGCTTCATAGCCATCAAGGCCCACGCCGCCAAAGGCAAAATAGCCAGAGACATTTTCCCAATCGCCGGTGTAGCTAGTGGGGTACATCAGACCGAAGCCAATAATGAAAAACAGCAGCACCCCAACGCACAGGTCCATCGTATTCTTGAAGAGGATGTTGACCGCGTTTTTCGAGGAGTTAAAACCCGCTTCGACCATCGCGAAGCCCGCTTGCATAAAAAACACCAAAATGGCACAGAGGAACAGCAACGCATTGTCGAGTGCGTAGCCAACGCCTAAGTCTGCATCAGCGGCTTCGACGGCCTTTTCTTGAGCTAACGCCGAATCGCCTATCATGGCGGCGGCTGTAAACGACAGTAGTGTCGCAATTAGGAGGGAGCGCCAGCTCCGATCGAACGTGAAATTCATTTCAATTCGCCTTTTTTCTTTCAGAAGGATCCGAGATTTGTGTGAAATCACCAAACGCCTTCCTTTGGCTCGCCTGGTGATTCCTGATTGGCGTTGGGCCACGCCCATTGATAAAGCTCGCTCTCAGCACTGTCCTGTGCAGCGATTGAGCAATCTGATCGGACGCTGCTCATAAAGCAAACCACGTGCCAGTGAATGCACAGAGGAGTCGGTCGCAGTCGCTTACACCTTCTAATCAAGGCCTTTACGCGTAAAGAGAGACATCAGCAACACTGCTGACCAGCTGTCGGCTAGCTGCGACTGCCTGAGATACAGTCAGTCGTTGTCGTGAAGTTGGGCAGCGAGTTGCGAGGTTTGGTACTCACGACTCGTCATCTTCAATCTCAGTAAACAACGCATCAACAAACTCGTCGGAGCTGAACAAGGCCCAGTCCTCAGGCTGTTCGCCCACGCCAACATATTTCACTGGCAAGCCAACCTGTTGGCGGATCGCCACGACAACGCCCCCTTTGGCGGTGCCATCGAGTTTGGCCAGTACGATGCCAGTGCAGTCGACCGACTCCATGAAATTGGTCGCCTGGCTAATGCCGTTTTGGCCCGTCGTTGCGTCGAGGACTAGCAGCACTTCGTGGGGCGCTTCGGGAATCTGCTTGCGGATCGAGCCTTGGATTTTTGTCAGCTCGGTCATCAGATTTTTTTGCGTCTGCAACCGGCCAGCCGTGTCGACGATGCAGACGTCAGCGCCCGTCTTGATACATTGTTCGACGGCCTGATAGGCCACCGACGCGGGATGCGCCCCTTCGGCACCAGTGACGATATCCACGCCCAACCGCTCCGACCAAATCGTCAGCTGCTGGACTGCCGCCGCCCGAAAGGTATCGCCAGCGCCGAGCACGACCGACTTGCCTTCGGATTTTAGCAAGTGCGCCAGCTTGGCAATCG
>JAJDEE010000416.1 GCA_029259975.1 Planctomycetota bacterium | reverse complement strand
GATCGACCCTGCAACAGGAATGGGCATCTATAGCCTTACCTCGCAGATTCTCGATCGGGCTGAAGCTGCCGAAGCTCTGCAGGCCACTAGCGTTTGGAGTCTTGGACTACCAAACTGCATCCGTTCACTTTCCCCAGATGTGCCTAACGCCTTCTGTCACGGTCAAGCACTCGAGCCAGAGGAAATCTGTACCGGTCGGCGGGGGAATTTCTACGTATCTTCGTCGATTGACCTAGTACCGGGACAGTTGAATGCTTGGTATCTCGTAGCGGACGTTGGCCGTTCACATCAAGAAATTGCCCGAATTCGCAAACGGATCTTGGACGACTCATTGCTTGTCGAAACACTTGAACAGTCGATTGAGGCCGATCACAAAGACTTGATGCAGAGCATCGCGAGTGCCGACGGCCTGCAGGAGACCGGCAGTCAGCTGTCGACTGCGCATCATTTGGCGAATGTGCTGTTCAATAACCTGCGTGGCGGAGTCTCCGCGTCGAATTACTGGGTGGAGTCCCGGGATTTTCTTGATTTCATCCAGACAAGAAATCACTCGGTCGCAGCGAACGAGCAAGCGTATCTACGCGAACTTCCAGAGCGGGTCACCTATATGGATTTTCTTTCTCGTGCAAAAGCACAAAGTAACACCGACTTGGTTCGACTAGCACACGAGTATTTACCTCTCACTTTCGGTCGTCGGCATGGCGACCCGAGTCGTCCCTGGAATAGTTTCGAGATTAAAGTCCGCAACGATGATGGGTCTAAGGTCTACAACTATCAGGGTAATTGGCGTGACATATTTCAAAACTGGGAAGCAATGTGTGTGAGCTTTCCGGCTTACCTGCCCAGTATCGTCGCGAAGTTTCTCAACGCCTCTACGATTGATGGATTCAATCCCTATCGTATCACCCGAGATGGAATCGACTGGGAAGCCCCTGATTCGGAAGACCCTTGGAGTAATATTGGCTACTGGGGCGACCATCAGATTATCTACCTGTCGAAGTTGCTGAAGGGGATGAGCGATTACTTTACTGGAGAGTTGCAAGACTTATTTGAACAACAGGTTTTTTGCTATGCCAACGTCCCCTACCGAATTAAGCCTTACAACGAAATCGTCACGAACAGTAGCGAAACCATCGACTACGATCGCTTTACAGCCAAGGGGATCGATCGGCGAGTCGACAAGATCGGGACTGACGGCAAGCTGGTTCTTGATGACCAAGGCAAAGTTTACTACGTCAACATCATCGAAAAAATACTTGTTCCAATTCTCACTAAACTCTCCAACTTCGTCGTGGATGGGGGGATTTGGTTAAATACGCAAAGACCCGAATGGAACGATGCCAATAACGCGCTCGTTGGCTCTGGACTCTCGATGGTCACAGTATGCTATCTGCGGCGACATCTCAACATGATTGTCGATACGCTAAAAGAAACGGGCGACAGACGATTTGCCGTGTCCGTTGAGGTAGAACAATGGTTCCGTAGCATTCGCAAGGTACTGCAAGCGAACCGATCGCTACTGAATCACCCCGCAATTGCCGATACGGATCGAGGTCGAATTCTGAACGAGATGGGGAGAGCTTTCTCCGACTATCGATTGAAAGTTTACGAAGATGGATTTTCTGGCAAACACACAATTGCGGGTGGTGAGTTGGTCGAGTTCTTCCGATTAGCGATTGAGTACTTCGATCACTCCATTCGTGCGAACCGCCGCAACGATGGCCTCTATCACGCATATAATTTACTTGAGTTTAGTGGGCAAAGTAGCGAAGTGAGCGTTAGCTATCTCTACGAAATGCTGGAGGGCCAGGTCGCTGCTTTGAGTAGCGGCGCTCTCGACCTTGGGCAAGCAGCAGAATTAATCCAAGCTATGTTTGAGAGCAATTTGTACCGCAAGGATCAGCGAAGTTTCATGCTCTATCCCGATCGAAACTTACGCCGATTCTTGGAGCGAAATCACATTCCTGAGGGTGCCCTCAATGCGGTGGAACTGCTCCGGAAACTGATTGAGGCTGGGAATCGATCCATCGTAATTAGGGATACTTTCGGCGATTATCACTTCCACCATTCCATCCAACGACTGGCTGACTTAGAAACGGGGCTTGCTCGCCTAGAACAAGAGAAGCAGTGGGCTGAGTTGGTTGCCAGAGACCGACAGAAAGTCCACAACGCTTTTGAAGCAGTGTTTGGCCACAAGACCTACACCGGTCGATCTGGTGCCATGTACGGCTACGAAGGTTTAGGCTGTATCTATTGGCACATGGTTTCTAAGTTGCTTTTAGCGGTCCAGGAAAACGTCTTTAGTGCCATTGAGCAACAATCGAATGTTTTGGCTGAGGCACTTGCAGACTCCTACTACCTTGTTCGCGGCGGCCTCAGTTCCGACAAGACACCCAGCGAATACGGCGCCTTCCCAACCGATCCCTATTCACATACGACCAAACACAGTGGTGCTCAGCAGCCAGGGATGACGGGACAAGTCAAGGAAGAAATTCTTACCCGTCAGGGCGAACTGGGAGTTCGCATTCGCAATGGTACGGTGCAATTTCAACCATTCTTGCTGCGTCGACGAGAATTTCTAGAAGAAGCGTCTGAGTTCGCCTATTTCGACCTGGACGGCGAAGATAAAACATTAAAACTTCCGATGGGTTCGCTTGCTTTCACAGTGTGCCAAGTCCCGGTTGTCTATCGCCTTGTCGAATCGTCCTTTTCCCTCAACGTTTTTTTTGCTGACGGAACCGAAGTCTCGACGGATCAGGATTCTCTCAGCCCAGAGTTAAGTCTCAAACTGTTTCAAAGAACTGGCGAAATCACTCAAATTGATGTAGATATACCCAACGAGCGAATCGTCTTTGCTTGATTTAATCCGAGTGGATTCAGCACCAAGCTGCGGTTGCGATCTGAATCGATCTCTTTAGCCAGTTGTTCCTCTGCGTTCCTCTAGTTTCTCGCGAATTTCATGGGCTTTCGATTCGGTGATCTCGTAAGTAGACATGATCCAGAGTGCGATTGCCGAGGTGATCAAGGGAATGCCGACATCAAAGATTCTCAACTGGAGCAGTGTCCTCTCCGCCTGATCTGATGCCAATTCAACATCAAATCCTGAGAGGTTAAGCATCACTCCCGTGAAAAAGATAGCAAGCGCCATGCCAACTTTAATCATCCACCAGTAGATGGCTCCAAAAACTCCCTCGCGGCGTTGATGGGTTTCGAGTTCATCGTAGTCGCAAACGTCAGCAACCATAGAACCCATAAGCGTAAACAGTGATCCCGTGCCAAAAGCCACAAACGGGCACGATGCTAGTAGCAGGTAAGGATAAGTGGGATTATAGCCAAACCATTTCAACGCATATCCGACGAGAGATAGAGTGATCGTTATCAGGAATGTCTTGCGCTTGCCAATCTTTGTTGAGATCCAGGCCGTTAGCGGTATGACGCCCAATGTGCATAACGAAGTCAACATGCCAAACCACCCCATTAATACTCCCGCCGGGCTGTCATCCCCACCAAACACGTAGTAAATCGCTACGTACAAAGAAAACGATGCACCGAGTTGGAAGCCGTTGAAAATCAAGAAAGTGGCCGCACATAGTTTTACGAACGGACGACATTTGAAAGTGATCAAGATCCCTTGAAAAAACTCTTTGAAATGGCTCCAGAAGCCTTTCGAGTTTCGTAATTCGCTTGCCTTGTCTTCTTCGCTTGGCAGCGGCCCAAGCTTTTCTTTGCAGAAAATGGCCGGCACGATACCGAGTAGACAGATCGCTCCTCCAACCCAGAGCGCCAAGACGCGCGCTCCGTGTACGGTATTGTCAAACAATTTACTCGACATGATTGCGTAAAACCAAGGAACCCCCAGCCACGCGAGTTGGCCGACCGTATTCGCGAACGCCTGCAGTCGAGTGCGCTCATGGTAGTCGGGCGTCATTTCGAACCCGAAGGCAACAAAGGGCGTGGCGTACACTGTGTAGGTGAGGAAATAGAGTACTGAAGCAGATAGGAAGACCCAAAAATAGAAACTCTCAGAGTGGCCCGGAGGAAGCTGCCACATCGCAGCGAAGACAAGGCCAGATAGAACGGCGCCAACCATTAGGTAAGGTCTGCGGCGTCCCCACCGTGATCGAGTGCTATCCGAGATGTAGCCCATCATTGGATCAGAGATGGCATCAAAGAGCCGCTGAACAAGCCCGATCATCCCCACGAGGATCGGGTCCATTCCTAGGCCGAGATTAAGAATGACGACCATGGCAGGCAAGGCAGCCGCTTGCAGATTATTGACCAACATGCCCACGGAATAGGCGGACTTCTGCACCAACGAAATTCGGTCTTCAACGGGGGTGACATAGTGTCCGTTTTTGTCCATTGGGGGCCTAGTTCTTCTTGTGAAAAATGCTTGTGAAAAATGTTTCAGACCGCCTCATATCCCAGAACGGCCGGTACTGTGGAGAACCCAATCACTTACATCCCTGGAACGGTGAAGCGACTTATTTCTGGATCTGAGGTTGAAAAGCACTTGAAAATAAGCGAATCTAGAGCCTCAGATCCTTGAGGATTTGACAGGTATGTGGTTCTGTGTACGATGAAAAGAAAAGAAACTGTTTCTGTTTGTTTCAGGATATTAACACCGTGTCGACCATTAGACAAGTTGCCGAGAGTGCTGGGGTTTCGATTGCGACCGTCTCGAGAGTAATCAACAACAGCTCGGTTGTTACTGAAGAGATTCGCGAAAAGGTGCTCGATGCCGTCAACCGTTGCGGGTACGTGCCCAGCGTGGGTCGCCGCACGACGTCTTTCCTTGCACTCATTTATGCGGGTCCATTTTCGCTTGGGTCGCCCTACGACGCTGCTTTGATCGAGGGAATGGTACAGGCGATGGATGGAACGAATTTGGATCTCGTGATCTTGAATCCGCTCCGAGATAAACGCCCAGATGAGACTTTTACGCAGTTTTTTCTCCGCAAGGGCGTGCGTGGCGCTATATTGCGATCCACTGTCGATGGACGCCACGTTTGCCGGCAAATTGCAGAGGAAAAGTTTCCAGCGATCGTGGTTGGCGACCATTTCGAGCATCCCTCGCTTCCCTTCGTCTACGCAGACTCGACCGATTCGAGTCGTCAGGCAGTCGAGCACCTCCTATCGCTTGGCCACAGCAGAATAGCCTTCGCCTCAAACGAGTTCGAAGACGGCGATCACGTCGATCGATTCGCCGCTTACACAAAGGCCCTTGAGGCACACGGGATCGAAGTCGATCCAACTCTGGTCTATCGTGTTCCGGCTCGCAAGCCCTCAGGCGCTCAGTTACTGCGAAACATGATGAGTTCTAAGACCCCCCCGACCGCGGTGTTTGTTACTGATCCGCCGGTAGCCATCGGTCTCATCAACGAATCTCGCAATATGGGGATGGAAATTCCACAGGACCTTTCTGTCGTCGGTTTCGACGATCGGGATGCACGCAACTACGTGTTTCCGCTGATGTCGGCAGTTTGCCAGGATGCTCGACAGTTGGGCTATGAGGCTTTTGCTGAACTGGCTCGTACCGTGGAGGCGGGCAACGGTACAAAAACACAGAGCTGTGTTTCAACTTGTTGGTTGGAAATCAACAACTCGACGGGGCAACCGCCAGAGGATTCCGCGAGAATCCTGCCTGATGGCACGCGATTGGCTGTTGGCTAGACCAGCGCGACTCTTTGCCATCGAGGCGATGAGCAACGCAGCCATTCCCAATAGTTGTGAACTGGGTTCAGGTACGGCGTTCGATGCGGCAATGGATTGGCTCACAAAGCCGAGATTCGATTGCAAAATTAAATAGTCCGTGCCATCAGAATCGCCATCGCCGTCGATGTCTCCGTTGAAATACCCGGCACCTGAAGAAGTTCCGAACCCAGCTTGCCACAGAGCTAGGTCAGTTTGATCGATCGAGCCGTCAAGGTTTAAGTCGCCATACTCAGTGCCGATAATGTCGTGCAGTAGAAATTCTACGTCGGCTGCATCGACGATCCCGTTTTGATTGAGGTCGGCTGCATCTTCGGCAACTAATCCGAACACGGACCAATAAATTTCCGGTTGATCGGCGGCTATCCTTAGCCAGTCGACGTCAGATGCATCGATCAAGCCGTTAAAGTCGATGTCGCCGGCAACGGACTCGATATCGGATTCGAGGACCGCCAAGGTCTGATTCGGTGAGATATTGTAAAGGTGCTGAACGATTCCACTCGTCCATTGAATGGTCACCAAGTCGACATCACCCACCGACTGCCCGAGACCGAAGTGCGCGATGCGTTCGTTCTGGCTAAGGAAGCCACTGCCACCATCGACTTCCCATACCATGCGTGACTCCGGGGCATTAAGGTCTGGTGTCACAGTTATGAATGCGCCAATTCCGTCACGGTTGGAGGAAGTACCCTCGACGTCAATCCGAAGATAGTCGTTCGCGTTGCCACCATCGTTGCGATAGAGAACCGGTTGAGCTTCGTTGTTGACCACGACGACATCTAGGTCGCCATCATTGTCGTAGTCGAGATGGGCAAGTCCACGGCCCTGTCCGGTATCGGTTACACCGACTGCATCGGATACATCCGTAAACACGCCATCGTCGTTTTGCCAGAGAAATGTCCGGTCGTCGCTCCAGCCGATTCCGTTGTAGCCGTTGGTAGCAATCAAATCCAAGTCGCCGTCATTGTCATAGTCGAAGAATGAGGTGCCCCAGGCCCACCGCGAGTCGCGCACACCCGCCTCGAGCGTGACATCGGTGAACTGGCGATTGCCGTCGTTGCGGTACAGGCGATTGAAGCCTCCAAACGCGGGAGGAGCACCTGGCGCAGGGGTAATATTGGTGATAAACCAATCGAGATCTCCATCACCATCGTAGTCGCCAAACGTGGAGCCCATGCCGTTGTGGTCAGTTCCAACGCCTGCCGGCAAGGTGCCATCGGTGAAAGTTCCGTCTCCGTTGCTCCAAAATAATTGGCTGGTTTCAAAGTCGGAGGCGACTGCCAGATCGAGGTGCCCGTCGCGATCGAGGTCGATCAGCCGTGGAGAGAATCTCTCCGTGTCGGCCTTGCGATACACGTCTATACCGGCAGCCGAGGTCACATCATCAAATATCCCAATCATCGAGCCACCACGATTTTCGAACAGGCGTGATTGACTGTCAGCTGCTACATTTCCCCAGTCAGCTGTAACTAAATCGAGATAACCGTCGTTGTTGTAGTCGCCAAAGCTCGCGCCCTGGCCGTTTCGAGCGACGCCATTCGCGAGCGCTACCGTGGGCGTTGTTCCAGCATCCGTAAAGAATCCTGTACCATCGTTGAGATACAAATAGTTCCGAGTGGCTCCTGCCGACCCAGTCATGTACAGGTCGAGGTCGCCATCGTTATCGATATCGCCGCTGACCACTCCGTTGGTTAGTGTAGCTGTAGAGAACCCGGCTGCCGCTGTGCGTGGATCAAATGTGCCGTCGCCCCGATTGCGGTACAACACGTCGGTCGCATTCAGACGCGTAAACAGTAGGTCTATGAACCCGTCACCATCGTAGTCCCCGGCAGCGACACCACCTGTCATGAAGGCGGTGCCTGGGAGACCCTCGGTCAATGCAGCAGTTGTTTGCAGATGCGATATTCCGGCTGAGCTAGTGACGTCAGTGAATGTTTGTGCGAGCACACATGGAGTCGACCAGAGCACAAAGAATACTCCTAGCATTTTCAAAGCATGTGCAATAGTGCCTAACTCTTTCATCAATTATCTCTCTTCTGAAATTGCTATGACCAACCCTAATCGAAGTAGAAGTGTTCGAATTTAGAGTGATAAGAAACCGATAAGACAAGATCGTTTCTGCGGAACGTGGACGCAATGATTCGTCACAAAGGTTCTACTTTTACCATAGCAACTCTGCTTCTATCTGCCTAAAAAAATCCGGTCAGCTAAACGAATCTTGATTTGCGACATTTCGAAACTCCGAATTTGCGGATGTCTGCAACTTCCAAGACGCTGCTATGGAGCTAGGTGAGATACGCCCATTCGTAGTGACACGCGTCCGGCTGCAAGGGCCTGGGAGGAATAATCGGATCGGTTGTAGTGTCGATGAGGGTTGTAGGACACACATTGAACCATTTAAACCGCGAATTTCGCAGCCAGGGGGTTTTTGGTAGACAAAATCCGTTGATGTGCAAAAGATAGAAGTACGAAAAAGGCATTAATTTCGTAATTCACCCAACTTTCTTGCCAGTTTAGGAGTTTTTTCCCAGAAATGCTTGACCAGGGTACATAACTCGATTACATTGAAACAGATCGAGAAACAGTTACACGACCTGTGGCTAGCTAATCCCTGCAAAACAAGTCTTTAAGTGGGACTTCGGGTAAGCCGAATCGTGGCACTTGGAGTTCGACTTGTTCATCGATTGAAGATGTGGGGCAGCTGAGTCGTTAAGCTTTTTGTTGGATAGAGGCAGGCAAGCTGGTTGGTAAACGCGGAAGCGTGCCAACAACTTTTTGGAATTGGTCACTCGTTCGTTGTGACACAAATTCAGGTTTTTTTCTTTTTTTGGAGGGTGTGCTCATGAAGTACCTCAAATTTTCTCTTGTTGCCGTTGCTATGTTGGCAATGGTTGTTGCGAGTACCCAGGACTCCGTCGCGGGACTGGTGGATGGTGGGTTCGAAGCTGGTCCATTAGTTGATGATGGTAATGGTGTTGGCAAATGGAATTCGTTTACCAATGGCGGTCTAAACTCATCTGACTCCACTACGACTATGCCAAGATCAGGGCTTCGATCCCTAGAGCTAATTCTAGGCGATGCAAATGGTTTTTCTGGAGCGTTCCAAGATGTTGCGATTCCTGCAGGAACCCCTTTTACTTTTAGTGTTTGGCACAAAGAAACCACCAACCAAAACGGTGCAGGCATTGAAATGCGTGTTGAGTTTGTCGACTCAACCAACGGTAACGCTGAGATCTCTCGTACTGCTAACAACACACCAGCTTCACTCGGTGCAACCTGGGAGCCGTTTTCGATCAATGACGTGATCCCTGCTGGTGCTGATACCGCCCGTGTGGTCTACGCCATCCAGAGTTTTGGTGCCGGCGTCCCTCAGGCAATTTTCGTGGATGACGCGGCAGTTACGTTCGTTCCCGAGCCGACCTCGATAGCCCTCATGGGATTCGCAGGTCTGGCAATTGCCTCGATGCGTCGTCGTAAGTAGTCGAAATAGATAACACCCTCTCTGCCCGCCCGTTCGAGGGCGGGCAGGGGGATTTTGAGGTTTGCTTAGTAGTACGATTCAGTAGTGCTCCATTGCTTAAATTTGAACAGCAAGAACAATTCACAAGACGAGAAGAGGTATTCTCGTTTCTCAGTTTGAAACAGCTTTTTCGTACAACCTGTTTTGCAATCGAAATCAATAATACAAACCCCCTAGGCCAGTTTGAGCAACCGTTCGAATAGCCACTTTACGTAGTAACCACATTCCAACTTGTTTTGTCGGGAGATACCGATGTCCTATTTAAATCCAATCTCTACAAGAATTCTCGCAGCCGGCGTGCTTGTATTCACTCTTAGTACCGGCAACGCTTTCGGTGAGATCGCTTACCCCGTTTTTACCGATCTCAACGCTTCAGGCGGCCTTGTTTTTGGTGATACGGACATCTTCGATGACACGGGCTTTGCTGACTGGGATGAATCAGGTGTATTTCAAGGCAACGATATTCTTGTGGCTACGATGATCGGTGGTCCCGACTTTGCTGGCATCGGCATAAGCGTTCCTGTCTCAAATGGCGAAAATGGCATTACTTCCACCGACGGTGGAAATAATCTCGACGTTGATAATACCGAGCCTGTTAATCCGGCCATTGCTTCAGTCAACGCGGGCGGGACTGGCAAACTCACCAACGGCAACATATTGCGGGCCTCGATCTGGATGCGATCCGATCCGAACAATCCTGCTACAGGAGTCGGTTCACCGGGTGCAGCCAGCATGCCACAAGTAGAAGGCATCTTCAAATTCGAACTCTACAAGGAAGCCCTT
>JAJDEE010000415.1 GCA_029259975.1 Planctomycetota bacterium | reverse complement strand
GCATCCAGAGACCACCCAAAACCAAAAAAGAAACCGCCAAAAACAAAAACCCATACCTCAGTCTACCGAGCATTGATCGCCGCCAAGGCATAAGGCAAGATGTTCAAAGCAGTGGGTTTTAGACCCACCGCAAGGACAATAAAAAGCGTTCCAGAAAAATGGATTTCTATTGTAATTCTTCCAAAAAATCTTACTCCGTGGTAATTTCCTTTTTACTTTGAGTAATAACTCGCAACCCGAAACTCAAAACTCGCACGCTATATCCATGGACAAAAAAGCAAAAAAACGCGTCGAAGTCTTGCGTAAAAAAATTACGCAAATGCAGCAACTTTTAGCTGCGGCGAAAGAGCAACCTGACGACCCAGACGAGCCAGCTCGCATTCAGGCGGATATCGACAAAGCCAAGGAAGAAATGCACAAGCTCAAGGCTTCGTAGCCATTTGTCGGACGGGCGTGGAGCCAGTCCGACGGTTGCATCTAGCGAGCGTCGTGTCGTTGAGCAATTTTGGGCACGTCCACTTCCGCAACTGAAATCTCGACACTGATGATTTCGGTGTCGCCGAGCACTTCGCCCAGGTTGATACTGGCGTCGTCTTCGCACCACTCGATCGTGCTCGTGGTGTACGCGTCAGCGTTTGGCGAATCGCTGCTCTCATAGCTCTCGTCGAGAAAAGATTCTTGCAGGATTGGCTCGAAGGTTTCCAGAGTTGGCAATTCGGTAGCCGCAATTTCAAAAAAGTCGACCGTCGAAAATAGGCTGTCAAAGGGATCGTCGTCCAACGCCTTGAGGCCCTCCTGTTCCGACTTTATCGAACGGCTCGAACCACCAAACAGCGGCTCCGACCTCTCGGCAGAGAGCGGTGCGGGCACGGCAAATTTGGCACCTGCTGTAGGCTCGACCACTTGCTCTGCGAAAATGTCCGATTGCGTAGCAAGCGTCGATTGCAGCGAGAGGGCCAATATTGGCAAAACAGTGCCCCCATGGTCGTGTGGCACGATGGGGCGATCCACCGGACCCGTTGGCGTAGGACCACCGGAGAAGTTGCAGAAGTCATAGCCCCCGAGCGTTTCGCCTGCCCGAACGACAATCTCGCTGACCAGATTTGATTCGAACGCGATCCCGCCGCCATCTCCAACATGTGAGGAGGTCTCTAACAAGGCACCTTCCAACGGGCCGACCTGAGCGATCTGCCGAATGGCATACTGGCCAGGAATCAAATCGTCGAAGTGATACTGCCCAGCAGCGTCGGTCCGACTTTCTTCGATGACAGCGCCCGTTTCGTCGAGCAATTGCACGAGAACATCGGCCAAGCTTTCCGAAGCTGCATGGGCACCGCAATTTGCAGCCGACACCGCCGAAGAGATACTGCCGCCGATACTGCCTGTCGAGCCATCGGTGTGGCCCAAGGAGACATCCGAGGTCCCCAAGGCCAAATCGGCCGCCAGCATCTGTCGCGGTTCCAAACATTCAAACCCACAGCGCCGCGCAAGTACGCCGGTGCGGTGGTGACGCTCATCAGTACGACGTAGCGCACTCAGGAATTTTTTCACGGTTCGAACCTCGCACAGACAAATACTGTCGATCAGTCGTTATTCAGGTATCGACAAGCAAATCAGCTCAGCCCAAGGCTGACGCTCCTAGCCTTGCCAACCATGACAAGCTGCCTAAGCGGAATAGATCGCAGAACAGGTGCAAGCAGAAAACGTAGGATAGGCTTCCAGCCTGTCCGTCCCCATCGAAGGTGACAGACATGCTAGACTGACAGGCTAGAAGCCTATCCTACGCAAACCAAAAAAACATGCGAACGGAAAGGACGATTCGTCGAGCGACGAAAAATAGTCGCGGTTAAAATCACTCACCTCGCCGATCGCTGCGTTTAGCACTTGCCCTGTGCAATTCAGCTCGCTTCGATCGCAGCAGGCCAGGTTTTTTCCAAACTACGAATCTGAGCCACACGACAAACCGTGCTCAGCGAACAGCTGCGAGTGCATTGCTCGTTCTCGTTGTAGACCGGGAACTGCCCTTCGCGAATGCCGCTAATGAGTTGCTGGACGCGTGCCATGATCTCGGGCTGCAAGCGTTTCCAATCGTCAGAAGTCACTAGCGCTTGGTCGACCAGCTCGCGCAGCTGCAACGAACCGCCCCGCTTGCCGTCGAAACCCTTGCCTTGGATGTTCCAGTAGCCGGTCGCCAGCGCGACCGCCCCCTGATCGGCGAGCAACAACTGCTCGGCAGCCAGCGCGTACAAAGGCAGTTGCAACTGGTGCCCCGAGCTGACTTTGTCGAGCTTGAGCTTGACCTCCTGGCCCGATTTGTAGTCGATGATGTTAAACACGGTCACGTCGCCGATACGACCGATATCCACGCGGTCGATCGCCCCAGTGAGACAAATCCGCTCGTCGCCCAGGTCTAGTTCAAACGGCAGGGCGGTCGATGAACGATCGGCGGTTTCTCCAGCATGATGTCGAGTTTCGGGGCCAAAGCGAACTTCAAAATGCGCCGGGCGTGGCGGCTCGTCGAGGTGCTGCCACTGGTCGCGGTAACTGATTTCTTGCTCGGCGTAGTCTGAGGCCCAAGCTTCGATTTCGCGACGCTCGATCTCGCGTAGCGAGTGTGCAATGCCTCGCAGCGGCGATGCTTTTACAGCCATTTCCAGGGCCTTGAGAAAGCGTTCGACCAATTCTCCGGTGTCCACTTCACTTGCGGTTTCGCCACTGCTCAACTGCTCGTGAATCGTAGCCAACACCAAATGCAGCAGGCTCCCCCGACGACGCGGGTCGTTGCGTACGGTCATCTCCAACAATGGCTCAAGGCCCAACAGCTGCTCGGCAAAATAGCGAAACGGGCAAGCGGCGTAGTTTTCGAGCCGACTGGGGCTCCACAGATGTTTGGCATCGTACCGTTGGGCGAGCGCTGCCTGAGCGGCATCGCTGAGCAACAAGCCTTCGTAGGGTCCGTAGCTATCGCGCACGCTTCGCCCAGCGACACAATCGATGCCACCCAAAATCGAGCTACCGGTTCTCACGAAATTTGGGTGCGAGATCATGCCTGCGAGTCCACGCTGTTCGCCGTCCAGTGCCTGAGCAACCGCCTGACGACGAAAGTCGCCGAGGCTGTACGGTACACGATCACCCCCATGGCCCAATGACATCGCGCCCAGTGCCATCGCTCTGTGCACGACACGGCCTTCGCTAACGCTGCGTTCAAGATCATGCAGCAACGGACTCGGAGACAGCGGCTGCCCTTTTGCGTCGAGCGCCGAATAGCTCATCGTCAAACTGTCCGTCGGGCGCGTGACCAACTCGTAGAACAGTAACATCGCGTCGCTACGCCCGACATCGGTTTCGGTTTCTGTCTCGGGAACTTCTTCGGAAATCGGCTCTTCGGCAATCGGCGGCGAGTCGTCAGCTGCGGTAGGCTGACCTAGTGTATTTGCACTAGAAAAGGATTGCTCGCCCAAACCCGCGAGAAAGAGATGCTTGGTCGTGAGTTTGCGCGCCGACTCGGCCGACAAAATTCGCACTCGTCCGGCGGTGTCGTGCGTGGCGGGCACACGCAGCTCGTGAGCAACGGTCGCGATCAGGTCTTGTACTTCCGCAAGCGAGAGTAAACGCGATTCGCTCTGACTCCAAGCATCGACCTGCTCGATCTCGCGCATGCCGCGGCAAAGCTGTTTCCACGTCAACTCCACACCCGCACGCGACAAGAACACGCCGAGCTGGGCGAGCATTTGCTCGAGCGTTTGAATCCAGTCGCCAATCGACGCTTCGACGGGCAAGGTGGCGAGGAGCTTGTCGAGCCAACGAAGCTCGCTCAGTGCCCTCGAAACTTCCGACCCACGCTTGTCGGCTGCGCCGCCATCCTCCGGAGCAGCCACATCGCGTCGATATTCAAGCTGCGCGAGTAGCACCTCTTTGCCTGCGGGAAGCTGCGCACTACGCAGGCAACGTTCGAGAGCTACTCGTGGCGGAATCGCGAGGTTCGTCGCGTCGAACGTGGCTTCAGATTTCGCAAACAGGCGGTTGGTGACCACATCTAGCAGCGTCTGGAAGGGCCAATCTTCCTCGTGCAAATGGAGTAGTGTTTGCAGGGAGCGAACCACAGGAGCTGTTTCCAAACTAGGCCGCAGCTCTGATGCGAAAGGAATTCCATAGTCGGCAAAAACCGCATTGATCAGCGTTATCGCACTTTCGCCGCCTCGACAAACGACAAGAACCTCTTGCGGTTGCCCCCCTCCTGTTAGCAGCAGAGCCTTGATTCGCTCAGCAATCGCTTCGATTTCGCCCAACTCGCTACTAGCCGCTAGAATCTCCACGCCCTCGATCGGCCGCTCATCCTCTGGTTCTGTATTCCGACTGCCGCCTGCGGGCTGCAAAATCTCCTCCTCACGAAATAGCTGACGCTGTAGATTCCCTAGCGAATACTTGTCTGCAGGAGGTGCCTGTAGCGACTCGATTTCGAGTTGTGGAAAAATTTCTTGCAAGCGGACCAGCGTGCGTCGTGTCTTCGAAAACAGTAACGAGCCTGCTCCGGTTGCGGCTGCGCCGGTCAATGAAATCACCAATCGCGAGCAGCTTTCACCCAGTAAACGCAAAATATCGTACTGTGCTGCTGTAAAATCATTAAAACCATTCACAACGACCAAAT
>JAJDEE010000414.1 GCA_029259975.1 Planctomycetota bacterium | reverse complement strand
ATTCTGTTACCCAACAATTTTCTCACTCCCATGTGAGAGGCCCTACAACCCCGCGAAGGAAACCTTCACGGTTTGGGCTGTTTCCCGTTCGCTCGCCGCTACTGAGGAAATCGATTTTTCTTTCTACTCCTGTAGGTACTTAGATGTTTCAGTTCCCTACGTTTGCCACCTATGACTATGTATTCACCATAGGTTAATTCAGGACTCCCGGGATCATCACTTGTTTGTCAGCTCCCCCGAGCTTTTCGCAGACTTCCACGCCTTTCATCGCCTTCTAATGCCAAGGCATCCCCCATGCGCCCTTAATAACTTGGCCACATTTATCCAAAGCTCTCAACTCGACACCTCTCGGCATAAATGCCAATCAGCACCGCGATCAAAACTCAAGACAATTGCTAAGTCATTGGAGGCCCTTGCGTCTCAGTTTTACCCCTTTTCGATCTGACGACTTTCGCTAAACCTGCTTACTTCTGACAAAATTGCTTCTGACAAAAGCTCGCTGAAAAGGCTCTCTGAGAGGCCTCCGAGCAACGCTTGTTTGATTTCTTGTAATCTAAGGACAAAGGAAAACCATATTCAGTCATCAAGTGCTTTTGTCGATTGGGGTTGGGGACGACCCGGCTCGCGCCGAATTGAACTAAACCTTTCTCGCAAAAAGCGACTGAACGGAATTCAGATGCCACTCTTGCTAGTATTTTTACCAAATTGTCAAAGAACTGTTCGACCCAAGCAGGTATCCCTGGTGAGTCGATCCACTCTCTATCGGCTTCGCGTCGCTTCAACTTGAAGCGTTGCTCGCCGAGAAGTGAGCGGAGGCCGACAACGTGAACCGAACGACCGATTCTCGTTAGCGGCCTCGGGCCACTCCTATCCCATCCACTCCTAAAACGCCGACAGCCTGTCCAAACCAGGATGTGGGTGGGAATCTCAAATCATAGCGAGTTTCCCAACTCTGTCAAAGGGGCTTCGAGGAGAAAATTCCAGTTTTTCCCGGCGTCCAATTTCCCTGTACCCAATTTAATGGGGGGTAAGATGACTCAACCCCAGAGAGACTGGCGACTCCTTTCAGCCGAGTCCGAATTGTAGGGACGATAGCATCCCCCGCAAGGGCCAATCTTACAAACTTCGGAAATGCGGACTGGCAAAGCTGGGGCGGTTCGATCAGTCGCTGGCGTGTCGCTCGAAATAGCGGCGGGCGCGGATACAGAGATAACCATTGGCGATGGATGCGGCGGCGAGGCACAGTACGTCGAACCAAATGGGCACTCTGTTCGTGAACCCGCCAAATAACAAAAGGAAGGTGTCGTGGGCTCCTGAAAAAAAACGACCGCCCAGCGTGGTCCACATAGAAGTGAACACTATGGCAGCACCAATACAGAAAGCTTGTTTCTCGCCACGCGCGAAAACGAGGCCGATGGTAAGCCAGCCAGCAGCCATGATCCACACCAGCCCAATAAGCAAATTGCTTAGTTCTCGAGGTAACACTGCTGCAATTCCGCACAGAATCGCAAAAGCAGTCATGCCGATCATCATCGTCCGCAGGCTGAATTGCCATGTCTGGCGAGGTTGCGGTAGTGGTGGAGGTTCAGGAAGAGATTCGACAGAGGTCATTGGTTGCTCGACGGTCACGGGGGAAAAACACTCGCCCCGTCCATCGTAGCAGATTTGTAGCCCCTGGCTCTGTCAGGGGACTGAGACGGGGCAAACTTTTTCCGCAATTTCACCCCCCGGCAAAGCCGAGGGCTAAACGTCCGCAATTTCGGGCCTCCGGCAAAGCCGAGGGCTAAACGACTATTGCCCCTTGTGCCACTTTCATCATTTCCCCAAGGCGGCCGATCATTTTTGGAGCATCGTCATCGGGATAGACATCGGTCACGACGTGGAAGACCTCTAGTCGCAGCTTCTTGCCACCGAGCGGAATGACGCAGTTGGAAATCGCCATCTCAACGCGTTTGCCAACCATTTGGGCTTCTTTTTCTGAACTTCCCGGCAACATGACAACAAAATCGCCAGCGTCGAGTTGACCAAGCAGGTCCATAGCACGCAATGATTTTCGAATGAACTGCGCAACCGAGTCGAGCAGCAGTTGGCCTACCGCGTCACCGAATTCTTTTTCCAAATCACCGTATTCTGCGAGACTGATTTGCATGACAGACAGCGAAACGTCGAAGCGGTGACTTTCGGTGACTCGTCGCTGTAATTCGGCTGAAAAATCTTCGCGACTAGGCAGGACTTTACTTGGAGTAGGCGTCTCTGCAGCTCCTTCTTTCTTCGACTTTTTTGTTTTTGCGGTTTTCGGCGAGGGCGCGTTCACAGACAAGCATTCCTGGCCATCGTTCCAGTAGCTTTGGTTGCGTCCGGCCTCTTTCGCTGCGTATACGCAATCATCAGAGCGGCGAATCAGCTTGGCATTGTCTTCGCCTTTGAGCATTTCGGCTACACCAATGCTGGCGGTGACACGCAGATCTTTACCCTCGAACTCGATTCTCATGGCTTCGATCGCTTTGCGTACACGCTCGGCGGCTATGCGAGCCGAATCAATACGAGTGTTGGGCAGGATCAAAGCAAATTCTTCGCCTCCGTAGCGGCAGGGGAGGTCCGTCGTTTTTGCCGTCTCGGTCATGGTTCGGCCCACGTGGCGCAGGACTTCGTCGCCTGCTAGGTGGCCGTGTGTATCGTTAAAGTTCTTGAAATGGTCGACGTCGAAAATGAGCAGGCTGAAAGGCTTGTGTTGGTTATTGAAGCTGTCGATATTCTTGGCAAGTGCGTTGTCAAAAGCCCTTCGGTTAGCGATATTTGTTAGCGAATCAGTAAGGGCTTCAGACTGCTGAGTTTGAATCTCTTCGGCCTGCGTCTGAATCTTTTGTTCAGCATCCGCTAATCGATTTTGCAGTTTTTCGTTTGCGGCTAGAATCTTTGTGACAGCTTCCGCAACCGCCGCTCCAGATCCAGCAGAACCATCAGCCATCCCGCCCAATTCGTCGGATATGCCGCTGACTAAAGTGTTATGCTCGCCAACGTCTGCGGACACATTCTTGGCCAAATCGCGCAACTGCAAGGCCGCCATATTGGCCCGCTCGGCATCGTTTGCCTGCGCTACTTTCTCGACGGCATCCTGCGCATCTCCCGCGTCATCCGCGTCACCTTGCTTCAAAGCGGCAGCATGGCGGCTGTACCACGTAGCGCTAAAGAATCCGGCGAGCAACGCCACTAACGCTAAAGATGCGTCGATTAAAACGTCACCCATCGCTACTCCAAGAGGCAGCATCGAAATAGACTTTCGGTATCATGGGACTTCTAGTTTGTGACACACCTGCAGGCACTATACCTGCAAAAAAAGTGTCTAATTCTTTTGAACTTAGTCCTAGGAAATCCTAGGTCGCCCCCCCACTAGAGTCAAAACGCTAGCCGTCAAAATCTGCTAATTTCTGCTCTGACTTGGCCTACTAACGAGAAACGCTGTGGCTCTGAACGATCTTTGCGAGGATTGTAGCGATCATTCTGGAAATACCGCTGTGGGCGAATTCGAGTTACGGCTGCTCGGAGACCGGATGTTGCAACTCGGTGACGCGATCGTGATAAGCGGTATTGATGTCGTGACGACTTAGTACTGCGATGATGTGGCTCGCGTTGTCGGGATCGACGACCGGGACTTCGTCGATATTCTTTTGCGTTAGTCGCCGCAAAGCTTTGTGGAGATCGTCTTTAGGGGTCACCGTGAGAACCGGGCTGACAGCAATGTCGGTTGCCAAGACGAAGGGGTTCGCTCCATTACCAGTGAGTGCGGTTCGAAGGTCGCGGAGGGAGAATATGCCCACCATCATTTTTTCGGTGTTGACGACCGGGAAATAGACATTGTTCGAGAGCGAGGCCAGCTGCAACACCTCTGCAAGGGACATATTTTCGGGCACCAGGTCGAGCTGCCGCTTGGTATCCATCACGTCGCAGACATACATTTGCTCAAGCACGTCCACGACGAAATCGCCCTGATGCGCAGGGCTGTCGACCAGCGCCGTGACTTGTTCTTCGTAGAGCGTCCAACGCGAAGACAGCAACGCCGTATTGAGAATGCAAACAAGCATCAACGGAACAAGCAATCCATACGATCCGCTCATCTCGCAAACCATCAGCATGGCGGTCAGCGGCACACGGGCCACTCCCGCAAAGAATCCACCCATCCCCACTAGCACAAAAGCTTCGGGGTGCTCGATGGCCCCCGGAAAAAGTTGCTCGCACAACGCCCCAAAGGCACCGCCTAACATCGCTCCGATGAACAACGATGGCGCAAACACGCCACCACTACCGCCAGACGAAATGGTCAACGAAGTCGCGACAATTTTCCCCAGACAAAGAATCAACAGTAGCCCGATTGCCAGCTTCCCTTCGATCGCCAACTGAATCCAACCATAGCCACCCGACATAATCTGGGGCAGCCACAAGGCCATCATCCCCAGCGCTAGTCCGCCGATGGCCGGCTTGATCGCGTTCGGAATTGGCAACTTCCGAAACACGTGATTTCTCAAACCGTAGAAAATAAGCACGTAGAGATAGCCGAAGATCGAGCATAAAACGGCGAAAACAAGGTAAAAAGGCAACTCCATGATCCGATGGAATTCCAGACCAGCCGGCGTGTTGAATGCCAAACCTTGTCCATAGATGGCAGCAAATACAGAGTACGCCGTAATCGACGACAGAAAACAGGGGATCACTGCCGTAAATTCAAAAGCAGTGGACCCATAGAGCACTTCGCTGACAAACAAAGCGCCTCCCAACGGGGCACGAAAGATTGCGCCGATCCCTCCCGCTCCGCCAGAGAGCATCAGGAGTCGTCGTTCTTTGTCCCCCAGTCCAAGCCTCTGAGCCAGAAAAGAGCCAAAACCGGCTCCAATCTGAGCGATTGGACCTTCGCGACCTGCCGACCCGCCGGTGCCAATCGTAATGATCGAAGCGATTGACTTGACGAACGGGACACGCCCGCGGATACGTCCCCCCAAGCGATGAAACGCCTTGACCATCGCGTCTGTGCCATGGCCTTCAGCTTCGGGCGCCAAGCCATAAACTAACAATCCACATAGTAGCCCTCCGAGGGTCGGGACCAAGACCACTGCCCAGCTATGCGTTGGAAATTGCATCGCATGCAGTGCAACCTCATCTCCTGCACTAGGCGGGAAGTAGCCCACGACTTGCCCCAAGGCAAAGCTCTGAACGATATTAAGCAGAAAGAAAAACGCTACCGCACCGAGACCAGCGACAATGCCAACCAAAGGTGCAAACAGCATCAAACGCCCAGAAGACTCCGTGTCGAAAATCGACCTTAAATGATCGAGAATGCTCTCGGTATACTTTTGCAACACAGATTCGACGGTTTCCTAGTGAGAGCTTGAAGTCAAGATTACCTACTCACTGTCGTACTTCCAGTCTGAGGTCGGAGGAGGGATCCTCCACTCTACTCATTGCCAGAACTTATGCAAGCCTGCTGGCGTATCGGTTCAGTGGTCGCGAAGGCCGCGTGCCCGAATTGGGCTAAGCAAATGTTGTGCCCAGGTAGCGTGACACAGAAATCTTTACAGGCCCACAATTGTACCCCGTATCCCGGAGACTTCCGCCCCGCACTTGTTTTCGTACTGGTATGCGCCCCGCCCGCCCCGCTCTTGTCGCATTCACTTGCTAGTTTCGCACTTGCTAGCGTCTCCGCCGCGATAAATACGCTGGCGCATTGGGTTGCGGCTGCTGGTAAGCGGCCCGTCGGTCGCATCGTCGGCCAGTGCGAGCAGCATCATCTGGAATTTTGCGTCGCAGTCGTCGGCGTAGTGGACGAGCAGCGCCTCGGGGGTCATCGGCGGTTTGGGCGATCCCCACTCGGGCAAGCGTTGGTGCGAGACGATGATATGCTCCAGCCTTAACAGCGTTTCGTCATCGAGTGGATGTTCGCCGACCGTTTCGCGAATCATATCACGGCCCTGCAAAATGTGACCGATCAGCGAACCGGAGGCTGTATATTCTGCACCAGTTGGTGTCTGTTCCAACTCGCGAATCTTGCCAATGTCGTGCAAAATACCGCCGGCGATGACCAAGCCTTTCCGTAGCGGCGGTTGCATGTCGGGATACATTTCGGCATATTTGTCCGCCAGAAATTTGCACGTGCGCGAGACGCTTAATACATGTTCCAAGTATCCGCCAACGTGGGCATGGTGATTATACTTAGCCGCCGGCATCGTCAGCAGCGTCTCGCGATGTTGCTCTAGCAGGGCCAACACAAACTCGGCGAGAGGCTCTTCGTCGACCAACCCGTCATCGTTCGGCCCGTCATCGTTCGCCTTTCCATTGATCGATCGTGCCAGCTCGACGAGCGAATCGTACATTTCTTGCGGATCGAATCGTGAAGCGGGCAGGCACATTGAGGGGTCGAAACCCTCAGCTTTGTCGTCATCGTTGACAGGGCGAATCTTGCGAATTTCGAGCTGCGGACCGTAGTTCGTCTCGCGGAACTGGGCACGCACCTTAAAAAACATGCCGACTTCCCACTGCTCGCGACATGCCGTCGTCCAGGGCGTGTCGTTCCAAAGCGGAAAATTGACCTCGCGCCCCGCGTCTCGAAAACCAACGCGAAAATACGGTTTGCCATCCTTGGTCGTCAATTCCTCTTTGGCTGTAAGCAGCGCGAAGAAATCAGATTCCTGCCCATGCGTCAGCTCAGCCAACGGCACAGATGTGGAGGTCGTTGAGCCTTTTTTGGCATTTGGAGAGGCGTCAAAAAGCGAGGGTTGTGGATCGGACATGCCAACATTGTAGCCGACATTTGCAAAAAAGTAGCCCCCGGCTCTGCCGGGGGATCAG
>JAJDEE010000413.1 GCA_029259975.1 Planctomycetota bacterium | reverse complement strand
ACATCGAACGGACAGCGACCGAAGCGCATGTGGCGGTCGGATTGGGTGCTGCGTTTGCGATCGAGTCTGCGCGTGATGAAAAGTTAGTTGTGGTACACCAAATCGAGCGGGAGCATCGTAAAGCCGATTTTGACGCGGTGATCCGCGCCGTGCGCACGGGGGTTGTTGAAGAGCACGAACTCGATCCGCAGGCAATCGTGCTGATCAAGCCGGTGAGTCTGCCGATCACTTCCAGCGGCAAAGTTCAGCGGCACCGTTGCCGCGAGCAGTATTTGGCCGGCGAGCTAAAAGTCGTAGCCCAGTGGTCTGCCAAGCCTGCTGCGAGTGGCTCAGCGACGGTACCGACGCCCAACTTCCTTTCAGAAATTTCCCAAGCGAGTCCTCAGCAATTGCAAGCCGGGATCGAAACCTGGTTGATTAATTGGCTAACCGTCCGCGCGGATTTGAACCCCGAGGTGATGCAAGCAGAAACCCCCTTTGCCGAGCTGGGAATCGACTCGCTAACGGCCATGGAAATCAGTCTAGAGCTTGATCAGCAACTCGAGCTGCAGCTACCACCGATGGTCATCTGGAGCTGCCCGACATGCGCGGCGCTGGCGGAATTTTTGGCTGCCGAGTTGGCAGCAGATCGAAAGGGCGAGCGGAATGGGGTGTTGCCAGCGACGCGATCTGGAGATGCTTCGGCGCGTTAATTTGATGGCCGGAACAAACATTATCCATCTTGTTCCGTTTTTTCTGCGTCGTCCATTTAACTGCGATGCAAATCTCGCTGACCGTTGAATCGGACTCGGTATGGACAGCATTGTAGAACCATTTTTTTGTGTTCCAGTCCACATGTCGTCTACCTCACAGTCTTTGCATTGGAAGTGGATGCCGACATAAAACTTCTTTTCCGATCCATAAGGGCTGGCGTGATCTTGTTGCGACATGCCAGCAACGACTGCACCGGGTGGCAGTCCACCGTCAGCTATGCGGCGTTTTTCGCGGCGTCTACTCATCACGTCTCTAACGGAGATTGTGACGACAAGGTTTTGAAAACCAAGTGCATCAACGATTGCCTCCATCCACACAGCGAAATTATCAGCTCTCAAACGTAGGGAATCAAGCCGATTTCACCAATGGCAAATATTGACAATAAACAATGGCGTGATATGCTTGATAGAGAACTAGCCCAGGAGTATTTGCCATGTCGACCACTCTCAATCTGTCGCTGACCGACGAGCTGCGTACTTTTGTCGATTCCAATTGTGGTAATGGGACGCTTTACGCCACTCCCAGCGAATTTGTCCGCGATCTATTGCGGCAGCGTAAGTTGCAGCAAGAAGCGCAAGCGATACGCGAGGGGATTCTCGCTGGCTATCAAGACGCCATCGCAGGTCGCACGGTTGAGTTCAAAGGCGATTTACAGAGCTTGCTAAAGAAGACAAAAAGGTGAGCAAGAAAAAGCAAAGACAGATTAGGCTGTATCTCACCGAGCGTGCGTTGGCCGATCTTGTCGAGATCGAATCGTATTCGATCGAGCAGTGGGGTAAACGAGCAGCCAAGAAATATCTGGCGGACATTGAAGGCCGGTTGCGATTGATTCATGAAAACCATGGACTCTTGAGTGCGATGGAAGGCTTGCCAGAACCGCTACAATGCTATCCGGCGGCCAAGCATGTGTTGGTTTTCGATGTCAGGCCAACCGCACTTGTCTTGCTGACTGTTATTCATGGCAACATGGATATTCCCAGCAGACTGACGGAGCTTGTCCCAACTTTGGCGACAGAGGTCGAACAGTTGCACAGCCATCTTCACTCGCATGACCCGAAATAGAGTGGGATCTTCTGCTTCACTCTTCCGCGAGCATGGGCAGCAGAACCAACTCGGTCGCGTGGTAGCAGGCTGGTTGGACGGCGGCATCGACGGTAGGTGCGGTAGGAATTGGGACCGAGAGAATTTCTGGCGCCCAGGTGCTGACGGAAGAAGGCGATTCTTTGGGTGGCTCGAGCGGCGTGATTTCGATTGCTTCGATCGTATTGGGAACAGTTTGCTCGATCGGCAGGATTTTGTCGGGGTGTTGTTCGTAGGGGCCGTAGCTGACGCGGGACGCTCGCGATGACGCATAGTTTAGCGGCACTTGGCGGCCGCGACGGCTTTCGCGACGCGCGGCGTCTCGTTGGGCAAGGCTGGGCCAGCCGCCTTCGCTGAGGAAGACGCCGTCGTAGTCGAGTAAAGTGCCTTTGGCGAAGTGAACGTTTTTGACCGCGATTGCGTGTTCGGCCAGTGTGCGGAAGTAACGGCTTTGGGCGTCGGCCAATCGGCGCTGTGCGTCGAGCAGCAAGTCGAGCGGTGCTTTTTCGGCTTCAAACGCAGCCTTCACAGCGGCCAGTTGTTGTTGGGCCGCGTCGAAACGATTGAACGAGGTTTGCGAGACAACATAAGCGCGCTGCATTTCTGCAACAGCGCCAGACACCTCGTGCAGGATTTGATGTTCTTGCTCGCGCAAAATTGCACGGGCGCGGGCAAGTTGCATTTGGGCGTTACGGGTAGCGGAAAACGCGCGGCGATAGCCGATCGGAACAGTTAGCTCGACACCGAGCTGCCATTCCTGAAAATTGCCGCCGGTGAGGTTTTCGTCGGCGTTGTCGAACGGCGGGTTGTTGCTGTCGGTGTCGAGTAGGTCGTCGCCAAAACCGCGCCAGCGGTAGCGACCGATCGCGTCGATCCGCGGCAGCAGGTGGTTTTTACTGGCAATCCATTCCAGCTCGCGGCGACGAGTTTGGAAGCGTTGGCGACGGAGTTCGGCGCGGCGGATGAGTGTTTCGCTGGTGACTTGTGCCCAATCGAATTGCACGGGCGCGGTGATCGGTTCGGCAGACGGACGGAGCAAACGACCATCGGTGGGCGGGAGGCCCATGATGCGACGCAGCCGGCGCTCGGCGACATGGACGCCGCCGTTGCCGCGAAAAGTGCCACCACCGCTGCCGTTGCCCGTGCGTGTGCCGTCGAGGAGCCGACCGCTGAGTGCGTTTTGAACTTCTTCTTGGAAGCGAAAGAACTGCTCGCGCGCCTGGGCCTCTTTTTCGGCTTCGCCGCCGCGGCGCCCCGTTTCGTAGAGAGCGTGGATGCGCCGCCAAGTGTCGAGGGCCGCGTCGCGCGCAGCGATTTTGGCGTCGAGATCGCGGTAGGAAAAGTAGAGATCCCAGTAAGCGTTTTCGATATTGCTGACAAGATTGCGAACGGCTAGCTCGAAATCGGCTAGCTCGATGTCGGTGTTGACGCGAGCGATTAGCACGCCGCCGTACAAACCGGGAGTTCGGCTGGGGCCGGCAATGCGATTGAATTGCATCCCGCTGCCTTGCAGTAGCGGATGGCGAAACTCGGATTCAAAGTTGACATTCCACGCGCTGGGAAACAGGTTGCTAGGTGCGTTGTTCGCGTCGTATTCGACATTGTGGCGGAAGGTAAACTCGGTACCGGTGACGGCGCGCTTGGTGAGTTGCGACTGGAGGACGAGTGCGTCTTGGTTCAGGATACGTGTGCCGCCACCGAAGAATTCGTTATTGATGGCGCGATCGTTTTTCTCGCCAAAAATGCTAGTGGAGAACTGCGCGTCGAAGGCGCTCAGCGCGGCATCGATGCCAAACTGCGGATCGGTTTCTTGTAGTGCGGAATTCCAATAGGTGTTGACCGACGATGGCGATTGCAAAATCGCTCCGCCGAGGTCGCGCAAGACTTCGGACTGCGATAGGGCGAGCTGCACAACTTGCTCCAGCTCAACATCCCAGTATTCGGTTTCGGCGGTGGTGGTAAGCGAAAGCGGCTCTAGGCTGGCCCAGTCGTTGCTGGTCGCGCAGCACTGTTTGACTTGAGGGTACTCGATTTGGGTGGCAATGGCGCGATAGCAGTCATCGTCGGCGCAAGCTTTGAAGTCGCCCGCCGAGCGCGAGCGGCAGCCCACGGCGGCTGCCAGGATTAGGCAGGTCGTGAAGGCTAGCTGTGGTCGTTGTGCGAAGGCGTGTCGCATTTTCAGGTGAATTTAAGGGCTATTTGAATGTAGAGTGGTACCGCAGTCGTTTTCGGCACCGGAGAACCGCTAGAACCACGATTTTCGACACATGCAGTAAGGTTTGCGCAGCTTGCCAAGTCGCCGCGAGCGGAAGTGCTAGCGATGCTTTCTGGTTTCGGTGCTGGTTCGAAGGCGGAATTGTCGCAGTGCTTGGATATACTGAAAGAATGATGTCGAAGACTACGAGCCACTCATCTGCCGATGCCGACGCTGACTGGCGCCAGTTGGAAGCCTTCGTTGTCCAGCTGCACGAGTCGGCGCATGCGCTGATCGAGACGCAGCAATTCTATCGGCAGCTGCTCGAGGGGTGCGTGACGTTGTTGGCTGCCGAGGGTGGGGTGGTTTGGCTACCTGGAGTTGGTGGTAAGTGGCGGGTCGTTTGCGGAGTGAATTGCGAGACCGCTAGCGATGAGGCGGCGCACAATGGACTGTTGCAAGCGATGGTGGGGAGCTTGGAGCCGAAGATCTTGTTGCCGCACAGTCACGGCTCGGCTGATGGGGAGAATCGCACACCGTTTGTGCTTGCTTTGGCTGCGGTCGATGATGCGAGTTTGCCGGGGAAGGAAGCAAATGCGCATGCCGTGGTGGAATTGTCAATGCGTCCGGGCTGTAGCCCCGAGGTGCAGCAAGGATGGCGAGAGCTGTTGACGACCGTCACGCAAGTGGCGAGTGAATTTCATGTGCACGAGCAGCTTCGCACGTTACGCAGCGAACGTGGATTCTACGATCAGTCGCTCGCGCTGGTGCGACGGTTTCAGCAGACGGCCGACATACGACAAACGGCCTATGAGATTGTCAACGAAGGACGTCGCTTTGTTGCTGGAGATCGGCTGAACGTTTTATTGCGACGTGGCAAGACTTGGCAGCTGTTGGCGGCGAGTGGGGTCGATCGCGTTGAATCGCGCGCGGATGTGGCCAAACGTTTGCAGCTGTTGGCAGCGGCTGCGGCAGCTTGGGGAGAACCACTTGAATATGCAGACGACAAGTCTAGCGAGTCGCTCGATTTGCCGCCGGAATTGGCAGAGCTTGTTGAGCAGCATGTTGATGAGTCGCAAGCGCGGCGGTTGGTGGTCGTGCCGATTGAATTTGATCAGGGTTCCTCTGGCTCTGCAGCGGTGTTGGTGGCAGAGCAATTTACTAGCGAGCAAGGCGATTTTTCGCGGCAGCGAGTCTTGGAGCTAGCGGGATTGTGCGAACCGGCGTTGCGGCAAGCGAGGCAACTTGATCGATTTCCGGTGCGTAGTTGTTTGCGGTGGGCCGATCGCTGGGCAGAAGTGCGCGAAAAGTGGGGGCTGTCGAAGTTGGCGGTTGCGAGCGTGGCGGCGCTGGCGGTCTTGTTGGCGTTGGTGTTCGTAAAAGTCGACTATGAGGTCGAAGCAGCGGCCGTGTTGAGGCCGAGAGTCGAACGTGATATTTTTGCCACGGCAGCTGGAAAAGTACTGGAGGTGCGAGTTGCTCATGGCGAGCAAGTGTTGGCGGGCGAAGTGTTGGCGGTACTCGACGATCCGCAGTTGTCGCTGGACGTACAGCGCGTGGCGGGCGAGATTGCGACGTCGCGCAAGCGGCAAGAGGCGATCGCCGTCGCGAGGACTGATCGTCAGGTTCGCGAAGACGAGTCCGGCGAAAAGCTGCCGCTTTCGGCGGAGGCGGAACAGCTCGAAAAGCGATTGGCGAGCCTACGCTGCCAGCAAGAGATTTTAGAGAGCCGTCGCGAGGCGCTGACGTTACGCAGTCCGATAGCGGGGACAGTGTTGACGCTTGATGTGCAGAATTTGTTGCAGACGCGCCCGGTCGAGCGCGGACAGGTGCTATTTACGGTTGCGGATACGTCGGCCGGTTGGCAACTACTGGCCGAGTTGCCGCAAGATCGTATCGGGCAAGTCGTCGCTACGCAGCGAGAGGACGGCCCGGCGCTCGCTACGCGGTTTCGCCTTGCGGGTGATACCGAGCAGACGTACGCAGGACACGTCAAGTCGATCGGCGAGGTTGCCGTGTTCGACACGGCTGGAATGGACCAAGACAGCCCGATGTTTGAGGTGCGCGTTGCGGTCGACGAAGAGACGCTTCCGTTGGCACGTCCTGGGATGAATGCACAGGTACGAATTCTTTGTGGTCGTCGGGCTTTGGGCTACATTTGGCTGCATGACGTTTGGGAGACGGTGTATTTTTGGGTGGTGTTTTAATTCTTGGGCATGTTGATGAAACAAAAATTTGTCGAAAATCTGTTGCTGGTTGTTGTTTCGCTGCTGAGCGGCGTCGCTCCGGTACGCGCTAAGGAAAAGCCGGCAATTCGGATCGAGTCGGTGGTGCTGCGCCCGTTGCAGGCGGCGGAGGTGCCGGCCCGGCAGACGGGTGTGTTGCTGAAGATTTTTGTTGCTGAGGGGCAGCGGGTCGAGCAGGGGCAGCTGTTGGCGTCGCTCGATGCGCGACAGGCCGAGTTGGCGGTGGCGAGGGCAAAGCTGGAATATGCTCAGACGGAGACGAAAGCGAACAACGAGATTTCGATACTTTACGCCGACAAGGCCTTAGCAGTTGCCAAAGCAGAGTTGCTGCGTTCGAGCGAATCGATCAAGCAGTTTGCCAAGAGTATTTCGCAATCGCAGCTGGATGTTGAGCGATTGACGGTCGAGAAATTGACACTCGAGCGCCGGCAAGCTGAGCACGAACTTGTGCTCGAGCGGTTTGGCGTACGACTCAAGCAGACCGAACTTGAAGCAGCTCAGTTGCAGTTGCAACAGCATCAGTTGACGGCGCCTTTTGCGGGCCGAGTGGTATTGGTACGCGGCCGAGTGGGCGAATGGGTCGAAGTCGGCACGCGGGTGTTGCGGTTGGTGGCGATCGACAAGCTGCGTGCCGAAGGTTTTTTGCCGGCGGAGCAAGCGAGTGCAGACCTAGTTGGCAAACAGGTAAAGCTGAGCATTGCCAATGGCAATACGGTGACAGGCACCTTGCAATTCGTCAGCCCTGAGATGGAGCCGGTCACTCGGGAAGTGCGTGTTTGGGCGGAGATTCCGAACGCAGGTGGCGCGTTGCGACCTGGGCAGCAGGGGGCCTTGGAAATCGAGCCATGAATGCCGACAAATCTCACCAACTCGCTGCTGTGGACCGACCGCTGGTGCTACGCGCGCGGGGGGATGTGCAGCTGGTGCCTGTCCAATTTTCGGGGCAGACGGGCTACGTGCTGAAAGATCCGCTGACTTTGGAGCTGTTTTATCTGACGGCGGAAGAGTTTTTTCTGTTCGACCAGCTCAAGCAGCTTGTTTCGTTGAAAGGTTTGCAACAAGCATTTCAACAGCGATTCGCGCCGCGGCAGATTACCCCGCAACAGTTGCAGCAGGGCGTGAATCAGTTGCATAGCCAAGGGTTGCTGTTGAGCGAAGCACCGGGGCAAGGCGCCGAACTACGCAAACGCGGCGAGCGCCGACGACGGACAGAACGCTGGCAGAGCCTACTAAAGGTGTTGTCGTTTCGGTTGGGAAGTATCGACGCGACACGAATCATCGATGGACTGCACCGGCGTGTGCGTTGGGCTTATTCGCTGCCCATGCTAATGATCACGCTTGCCGTCTTGGCCTACGCAATCTCCATTTTGCTGGGACACTGGCGCGAGGTTGTTGTGAGGTTGCCGGGCCTTGTGGAGCTTTCGCAGCCTCGTTACTGGCTGCTGTGGCTGACGACGATCGTCGTCGTCAAAGTGATACATGAGTTGGCACATGCAGTGACGTGCCAGCATTTTGGCGGGCGGTGTCATGAGATCGGTGTGTTGCTGCTGGCGATGGTGCCCTGTTTGTATTGCGATGTGACCGATGTGTGGCGGCTGCCGAGCAAGTGGCAGCGAATCGCCGTGTCGGCGGCGGGGATGATTGCGGAGCTTCTGATCGCCGCAGCGGCGCTGATTGGCTGGTGGCACACGCAGCCAGGGTTACTGCAGGTGTGGTGCCTGAGCGTCGTGATTGTCTGCTCAGTCGGTACGCTGCTGGTCAATGCGAATCCGCTACTTCGTTACGATGGCTATTATATTCTTTCCGATTTGGTGGAGGTGCCGAACTTGGCCGGCCGCGCGCAAGGTTTGCTGCCAGCGGCGCTGCGGCGTTGGTTGTTGGCGGAGCCGCATACCGACGACCCAATGCTTAGTACCCGGCAGCGGAAGGGGCT
>JAJDEE010000412.1 GCA_029259975.1 Planctomycetota bacterium | reverse complement strand
ACGGAGACCCTGCGCACCACCCTCGCCTGGGCCATGGAACAAGTCGCCGATAATTCGAGAAAACCTCAACACGTCATGGCCCAATTGGGGTTGATTTAACGTTTTGCAAAAGCCCAGTTATAAGATATTTCGCCACCGCTTGCCTGAATACGATCAGCAAAGGTCATGTATGAATAGTATTTTGCAAAGAACAAAGCAGCCCAAATTACCGACGCTATTCCGAGTACACACAGAATGAACTTGGTTAGCACCACTGACGAAATCGGATTACGTTTCATAGTTCTTGCCCAGCAACAAATAGGCTATGGGTTTTTGCATGAATTGCATGTCTCTTCCATTGCTACCGTCATTGCTCTTATTGCTGCTTTGCACGCTCTTTTTGCTATCGGATCAGGTATCAGAGAACAGGTCTTTTTGAGCTTTTTCATCCTGGCCTTCCAATCGCGTTTACATTTCTTTCGACTACAATTACGTAAATCTACTGCTGGATCAGTAAAGTCTTGGCATGTGTCGTAAGTCAAGCGACAGGTGCCGCCAAACCTAACGGTTTCTCCCTCTGTTATGACCTTGGGAATCCGAGGGTCTTCACAATTGCAGCCGCCGTGCTGTTTGAGATCACGCTTCTTGCTTGGGTCCTCCGAACACGAATATTCACACTGTTTTTTCCACCACCCACCAGTTGAACTAACGAGAACGCAGTTATAACATACCTTGCAACCAAGACCAGATGCATCCAAGAGTCCAGTTGGGTTACTGAGGACGTACTGATATAGATTGTAAGAATCAAAGTAGTCAGCAGGATCACGATTCACCCACCTTCCTAAACCAGCCGCATAAAACCGATTCCGATTCAACTGCAACCCGGTCTCAGGGTCGCGTCTTCGTCCAGTGTACAGAAGCTCGTTGGAAATGTCACTTTTGTTGTCTGCATCGGATGAAAAATCGGCATCCAGCACGGTGACTTCCCCATACGGGGTATACGCGTACCGCTCTTTCACTGTCCCGGTGTTATCCACCACCGCAGTCACATTGAAATTAGCGTCTTGTAGATAATAATGTTCTACGATCCCCGTACCGCTGGTGTTTGCGTCGTAGTAGCGCACCGCGATCGCATCGACATATTGCGGATGATAAACGTACTGCTTCCACGGATTGACACTGCCGTTCTTGCGAACCTCAAGCACCTGCCACTGTTGGTTGTAGTAGTAATCGTAGAAGTCGGTGCTACTGGTGTCTCGCAAGCGTTGCGTACGTCCTAGGCGATCGTTGAGGCTAGCGGAGTCACCAAACGGCTCGGCTTCTGACAGCGTTTTGCCCAGTTGAATTTGCTGGCGCCGGGCTTCTGCCTGTGGGGAAGTCGCCCAGCGAGTCTCAATCGGTCGTTGGCAACCCCTTTCTCCCACATTGACTGCCCCCAGGGATGTTTGGTACAAAGGAGGGCTTACGAAGCCGCTAATTTTTCTAGGAGATCCAGCAGTGGGTTGCAGTGAACGTCAAAAAGAGATTCGTCGTCGTCGGAAACGCCGTTTGCAGTTGGCCCATCTGAAGGGCCGTCTCGCCAAGGCGACCCCGTCGGAGAAACTGGAAATTGTCCGCAAGCTCCGTGCCATCACGCCAGGCTCAGAAGTGATCATCGAGAACTGGAAGCTTATCGCATCGGATCGCTAAGCTGTGGAAGTTAGACGGACGCAGTAAGGCGAGCGATAGATAGGTTTTTACCTGCCCCAACCGACATCCATTTTTCCACAAACGAAGTGAACCACAACGACACGACGGACACAACGTAAAATCCACGTTGTGTCCGTCGTGTCGTTGTGGTTAATTTTTAAGCAATTCTTTCGCCATCAGGGTAATTCTCAACTGCCGCTCGCAGTAAGCGCAGGCTCCGCAGAATCTATGCGTCGGAAGCTGAACGTCGCGTTCCCGCCCTCATCCCCAGCCATGCCGACCTCAGCCACATCGACCTCAACGGTCGAGCCTTCTTGGTATTCGCCTTTGAGCAGTTCGGTCGCTAACGGATTCTGCACCGATTGCTGTATGACCCGTTTAACGGGGCGTGCGCCGTAGACCGGGTCGTACCCATCCGCCGCCAATCGCGCTCGAGCCTCGTCGGTTACGATTAGTCCCAACCCACGTTTCTCTAACATGTTGGCGAGCAGTTGCAGTTGTAGATCCACAATCTTGGCGACTTGCTCGCGATCGAGCGGTTGAAACACGATCGTTTCGTCAATGCGATTGAGGAACTCGGGCAAGAACATCGTTTGCAGCGATTCCTCAAGCGACTCTTGCACTTCTGCCAGCGAGCCACCATCCGACGCAATGCGTTGGATGAGCTGGCTGCCAACGTTCGAGGTCATCACGATAATCGTGTTTGAAAAATCGACCGTGTGACCATGGTTGTCGGTAAGGCGGCCGTCGTCGAGCACTTGCAGCAAGATATTGAACACGTCGCGGTGCGCCTTTTCGATTTCGTCGAGTAGCACGACTGCGAAGGGGCGCCTCCGCACCGCCTCGGTCAGCTTGCCCCCTTCTTCGTAGCCGACATATCCGGGAGGGGCGCCGATCAATCGGCTCACGGTGTGCTTCTCCATGAACTCGCTCATGTCGATTCGCACCATTGCGTGTTCGTCGTCGAACAGTACCTCGGCCAATGCCTTACAAAGCTCGGTCTTGCCAACGCCCGTGGGGCCGCAGAATAAAAACGAGCCGATCGGCCGTTGCGGGTCTTGCAAGCCGCTACGACTGCGACGCACCGCGTTGGCCACGGCCTCGACGGCTTCGTCTTGGCCGATGAGGCGCTGGTGAAGCCGTTCTTCGAGCACCAACAGCTTGGCGCGTTCGTTTTCCATCATGCTCGTCACGGGTATGCCTGTCCATTCGCTGACGACCTCGGCGATTTCTTCGGGGCCGACTTCTTGCCGTAACAGACGACGTTTTGCTGAGCTGATATCGCTTGCCGATTCGCCCGCGTCCGATTGTCGCTGCTCGCTCTCTTCGAGCTGTTGGGTCAGTTGTTTTTGCTCGGTGTCTGCTTCATAAAGCGATTGAAACAGGTCTTCGCCGACCGGTTCGCCAGCAGATTGTCTCTCGTGAATCGACGCGGCCAGTTGTTCGTAACGAAGCGCGGCCTGCTGTTGGCGTTCGCGAATCTGATGCACATCGCCCACTCCTAGCTTTTCGCTTTCCCACTGCTCGCGCAAATTGGCCAGCTCGCGTTTGAGTTCGGTCATCTCTTCGTTCACTTCGGCGAGCCGCTGCTGCGCGTGCTCTTCGGTCTCGTCCGCTAATTGACGGGCAACTAGTTCTAGCTGCGTCAGCTTGCGCTGCACGATGTCGATTTCTGCCGGCACGCTTTCCAGCTCCATCGCTAAGCGGCTGGTTGCTTCGTCCATCAGGTCGATTGCCTTGTCGGGCATAAATCGATCGGCAATGTAGCGATTCGATAACTCGGCGGCCGCAACTAACGCGGAGTCTTTTATTTTCACACCTTTGTGATGCGCTTCGTAGCGGGGCTTGAGACCGCGCAAAATGGCGATCGTGTCGTCGACATTCGGCTCGCCGACAAAGACGGGCTGAAAGCGCCGTTCGAGCGCTGCGTCTTTTTCGATGTACTTACGATACTCGTCAAGCGTGGTCGCACCGACGCAGCGCAATTCGCCACGGGCGAGCGCCGGCTTGAGCAGGTTTGCGGCGTCGTTACCACCTTCCGCAGCCCCAGCGCCGACGACGGTGTGTAGCTCGTCGATGAACAAAATAACGCTGCCGGCCGCATCTTCGACCTCGCGCAGCACAGCCTTCAGACGTTCCTCGAATTCGCCGCGAAATTTGGCTCCCGCGATGAGCGCACCCAGATCGAGGGCGACCACACGCTTGCTTTTCAGGCTTTGCGGCACATCGCTGTGCACAATTCGCAGCGCCAGACCCTCGGCAATCGCCGTCTTGCCGACGCCCGGCTCGCCGATCAGCACCGGATTGTTTTTCTTGCGACGTGACAGCACCTGTATCACTCGGCGAATTTCCTGATCGCGACCGATGACCGGATCGAGCTTGCCTTGCTCGGCGCGTTCGACCAGATCGATGCCATATTTTTCCAGTGCCTGAAACTTGTCTTCGGGCGACTGGTCGGTGACACGCGTGCTGCCACGCACTTCGCGCAGGCCGTCGAGAATTTGCTGCTCAGTAATCGCATTGAGCTTAAGCACCTCTTGCGCTTTGGTCTTGGTTTTTGCCAAGGCCAGCAGCAGATGCTCGGTCGAAACAAAGTCGTCCTGCATCGCCTCGGCTTCGGCCTGCGAAGCTGCGAGAACTTTGTTCAGCTCGTTGCCAAGTTGCGGAGGCGTGCCGCTTGTCGATTTCGGCAGATGCCCAAATTCCGCAGCGACTATCTGCTGCAACTGCGTTTGATTCACGCCGATCCGCTCCAACAGCGGACGGACCACGCCATCCTGCTCGCCGAGCAACGCCGCCAGCAGATGCAACGGCTCGAGCTGCGGATTCCCCGCGTCTGCGGCCAGCTCTTGGGCTTGCTGAACGGCAGTTTGGGCTTTGAGCGTTAGTTTGTCGAATCTAAATGCCATGCTGTTAGGCGAGCGGCAGAGAGGTTTTTACCCGTAGGTTAGGCTTCCAGCCTGTCGGTCAAAGCACCACGGACAGGCTGGAAGCCTATCCTACGGTAAATTCTCATTTGCCGTTCGCCTTAGCTTCTCCTTTCGGATCAATCCTTTTGTGTCAATGATATATAGGCTGTTAGCGATCAGTTGCTAATGGCTAATCACTAACAGCTTTGCTTCTTAAGATTTTACCTCAAACTCGGCGTCAATCGCGTCGTCGTCGGAGGAATCAGCGGCCTCGGGTTCTTGTGCTCCATCCTCTGAAGCGGACTCGCCGGTGGGGGCGGTTTCGCTGGCGGATTTGTAAAGAGCCTCGCTCATGGCGTGCGAGGCAGCTTCTAGCTCGGCGATCGCAGTCTTGATCTCGTCGGCATCTTCGCCCTTGGCGGCTTCGCGCACCTTTTCGATCGATCCTTCGAGCGACTCTTTATCGCTATCGCCGAGCTTGTCGCCTTGCTCATTGATCAGCTTTTCGAGCTGGTAGCAGCGCGACTCGGCTTCGTTGCGGGCTTCGATCAACGCGCGTTTTTTCTTATCCTCGTCGGCGTGAGCAGCCGCGTCTTTTTGCATCTTGTCGATTTCCTCTTCGCTGAGGCTGCTCGACTGCTCGATCTTGACGGTATGTTCTTTGCCCGTGCCAAGGTCTTTCGCCGAGACGCTCAGGATGCCGTTGGCGTCCATGTCAAATTTGACTTCGATTTGCGGCACGCCGCGCGGTGCTGGCGGCAGGCCATCGAGATTGAACTGATCGAGCAATCGGTTGTCGGTACACATTTCGCGTTCGCCTTGGAAGACCCGTACCGTCACGGCCGATTGGTTGTCGTCGGCTGTGCTAAAGACCTGTTTCCGCTCAGTCGGAATCGTCGTGTTCCGCTCGACAAGCTTAGTCATCACGCCGCCCAAGGTTTCGATACCCAGCGACAGCGGCGTCACGTCGAGCAGCAAAATGTCTTGCACGTCGCCCGACAACACGCCGCCTTGGATCGCGGCGCCGATCGCGACCACCTCGTCGGGATTGACGCCCTTGTGCGGTTCTTTGCCAAAAATCTCTTTGACCAGTTCTTGCACCTTTGGAATCCGCGTCGAACCACCGACCAAAACGACTTCGTCGATTTCGCCCGATTTGAGCTTGGCGTCTTCCATCGCTTTGACCACTGGGCCACGCACACGCTCGAGCAGGTCGTCCACCAGCTTCTCGAATTCAGCGCGAGTAATGCTGAGCTGCAAGTGCTTCGGGCCGCCCGCGTCGGCCGTGATAAATGGCAGATTGATGTCGGTCGACTGGGCCGAGCTAAGCTCTTTCTTGGCCTTTTCGCACGCTTCTTGCAGACGCTGCAGGGCCATGACGTCGGTCCGTAGATCGATGCCTTGCTCTTTTTTGAACTCGTCAGCAACGAAGTTGATCAATGCTTGGTCAAAGTCGTCGCCTCCAAGGTGGGTGTCGCCGTTGGTGGAAATCACCCGGAAGACGCCGTCGGCAACTTCCAAAATCGACACGTCAAAAGTACCGCCACCCAGGTCGAAGACGCAGATCGTTTCCTTCGCTTTGCTGTCCAAACCATAAGCAAGCGAGGCGGCAGTCGGCTCGTTGATGATGCGCGCAACTTCTAAGCCGGCGATTTGTCCGGCATCTTTGGTCGCTTGGCGCTGGGCATCGTTGAAGTACGCCGGGACGGTGATAACCGCCTTGTTGACGGTATGACCAAGATAGGCTTCGGCAGATTCTTTGAGCTTTCGCAGTGTCTTCGCCGAAATTTCTGGAGGTGTGAACTCCTCGTTGCCCACTTGGACTTGGACGTAGTCGTCGGCTGCTCCGACGACGCCGTAGGGCACCATCTTTTCTTCCGAAGCGACCTCGTTGTGCCGGCGACCCATGAAACGCTTGACCGAGTAGACGGTCTTGGTCGGGTTGGTCACCGCTTGGCGACGGGCCGGCTCGCCGACGAGCACCTCGCCCTTGTCGGTGAATGCGACCACGCTAGGCGTGAGGCGGTTGCCCTCGGGATTGGGGATCACCTTCGCTTCTTTGCCTTCCATCACCGCGACCACCGAGTTGGTCGTGCCGAGGTCGATGCCGATAATTTTTTCGCCTGATGCCATTGCGATGTCTCCTGATATGATTGTTTTTTGGATGTTTTGGTAGATTTGACGCCACTGCTGGCGGATGTTGATCGTTAGTTGCCCATACGGTTGAATGCCCGATTAGTCACAGTTCGGTATAAAGCAAAGACCGTGCCATGCATAAAAGCGATAGAGAAAATACTTAAGTCTATTCTACCATTGCACTTACAGTTAATCGTTTCAGGTTCAAATATGGCAGATCTGGAGCGAGGACTGCCAATATGGCATCGCTGCAAAGTCCGCCGCCAAAAGATATTTCGCGGCGATGTCATATTGGCAGTCCGGTGCCAACGTAGGATAGGCTTCTAGCCTGTCCGTTAACCCAACAAGCCACCTAGCTGACAGGCTACAAGCCTGTCCTACGCTGTACGCCTTGGCCAATTCACGACCGCTAACCATACTGGTCGGAATGACTGCAAAGAAAAATACGACGCAACGCGCGAAGAAACCCTCCGTCCGGCAAATCGAGAAGCTCGATCGCGAGATCCTAGCGCTCGTCAACCAACGGGCCGAACTGCAGGCCGCGCGCGCCGCTAGCGCGAACTCAGAGACTCAATTTTCTGACGATGCTGAGGTACTCGAAAAAATCCTCCAGCAAAACAAAGGCCCGCTTAGCGATCACGCCGTCCGTTCGGTTTTTCGAGAACTCCTCGGCGGTGGCCGGGCGATGGCTCGCCAAGTGCGCGTCGCCTTTTTAGGCCCGGAATACACCTACAGCCACTTGGCGGCGGTCGAATGTTTTGGCCAATCGACTGAGCTAGTGCCGGTCGGCACCATCGCCGCCGCGTTTGAAGAAGTCGAGCATGGTCAGTCGGACTTTGGCCTCGTGCCAATCGAAAACTCGACCGATGGCGGAATCGTCGACACGCTCGAATGCTTGGTCCGCTCGCCTGTGAAGATTTGCGGTGAGGTGCCACTGCACATCCATCATTGCTTGCTAGGAATCTGCGCTCGCAAAGCGGTCCGCAAGATCTACAGCAAGCCTCAGGCACTGTCCCAGTGTCGCAACTGGCTCAGCAAGCACCTGCCGGCTGCCGAGCTGTGTGCCGTAGCCAGCACCGCCGATGCCGCCCAGCGGGCTGCGTCGGAGCAGGGTGCTGCGGCCATCGCCAGCGAGCAGGCGGGCACCAACCATTCGCTTTCGGTGCTGGCACGCAACATCGAAGACAACCGCGACAATGTGACGCGATTTGCCATCATTGGCAGAGAAAGTGTCGGATCCGACAGCAGCCAGCGGACCGGCAATGACAAGACTTCGCTGGTCTTTGAAATTTCCCACCAGCCGGGGGCATTGGCCGACGCAATGGGCATTTTCAAGCGTCAGAAGCTCAATATGACCTGGATCGAGTCCTTTCCGATGCCTGGAAAACGCGGCAGATATCTGTTTTTTGTCGAGCTACTGGGGCATATCAAAGACCTGCGGGTTCGTCGGGCCTTGGCGTCGCTGGAAAAGAAGACCGAGCGACTAACGGTGCTTGGCTCCTATGCACAAGCCGACCCGATCGGCTAGACTGTGGGATTACCTTTTGCTGATAGTCGGCGAGCTACGCCTTGGCAAGAAGTTTTCCTTCCGATGACGAGGCGTAGCTCGCCGGCTAACGAGATAAATGAAGAGCTGTTTTTTGGAGCCTAATAACATGCGTACCCCGTTGATTGCCGGTAACTGGAAGATGAACACCGAAACCGAGAGCGCTACGGCCTTGACCAGCGCGATCGCCGAGCGAGCTGGCGAAGCGTCGGGGGCGGAGCTGTTGGTCTGCCCACCGAGTATCTATTTGACGACAGTTCGTGATGCGATTGGCAGTGCGGCGGTTGCCTTGGGTGCTCAGAACATGAGCTGTCAGCCCAAGGGCGCCTTCACCGGCGAGATCAGCGCCGCGATGCTGGGCGACATCAACGCGGCGTATGTCATTTTGGGGCATAGCGAGCGACGTCACATCTTCGGTGAGACTGACGAAAACGTCAACAAAAAAACGATCGCCGCTTTGGCTGCTGGCTTGCGACCCATTGTCTGTGTTGGCGAGCTGCTCGAACAACGCGAGGCAGGCAAGACTGCCGAGGTCATTCGAGGTCAATTCGATGGTTCGCTGGCAGGTATTTCGGCCGACGACATGCACTCGGTCGTCATCGCCTACGAGCCTGTGTGGGCAATCGGCACAGGCAAAGTGGCGACTCCCGAGCAGGCCGAAGAGGTTCATGCCGATCTTCGCAAGCAACTC